>CALGAS010000052.1 GCA_937959175.1 uncultured bacterium
GCACTGGCTTCTTGGAGCGGGGGGCGACGTCCGGAGTTCGCCGGACGGGTATACTGGATGGAGTTTAACGCCCAAAACCGTGCGCTATGGCCTCCCGTCCGCTCTACGTGCCCCGCTACACCGTTGCCGACTATCGGCAGTGGCGAGGCGACTGGCAACTCATCGATGGTGTGGCGATCGCGATGACGCCCAGCCCGTTCGGCCCGCATGAGCGGGTCGTCTCCAGATTGGCGCGGATGATCGGCAACCAGATCGAGCAGCAGCGCTGCCCGTGCGAGGTCTACACCAATCTCGATTGGATCATCAGCGACGAGACGGTCGTGCGGCCGGACGTGATGGTCGTCTGCGGCGAGCAGCCGACGCGACACCTCGAGCGGCCGCCGGTGATCGTCGTGGAGGTGCTCTCCGAGACGACGCGGGCCCACGACCTCGTGGCGAAGCGGGCGGTCTACAGGGAACAGGGCGTTCCCCACTATCTCGTGATTGATCCTGATGCCCGAACAGCGGAGCATATCTTCGCCGATGCCGCCCAAACGCTCGGCGCGACCGACGGGGCCGAACTGATCCTCGGCCCCGAGGGAGGCTGCCACCTGGCGATCTCCTGCGGCCGCCTCTTCGATTGAAAGCACCGCCGATGCCGCTGCACCACGCCCGCCTCGCCGTTTTCGCCGCCGGCCGGGCGAGGTGAAGGCCGTGCGGTCGTCGTCCGGCCGTAGGAGCCGCGGATCTCGACCCGGTGGCGGCCGGGCAGAACCCGCGCCGTGTAGCGGCCGCGGACGTCTTCGCGGCCCGAGCCGATCGCGCCATCGGGTACGAGCACGATCTCGCTGCCGAGGAGCGTGTTGGAAAGGCCGTCGCGGACATGGGCGGCGGTCACGTGCGACTGCGGGAAAAAAAGCCCGTTGAGATTCCCCCTGGCAGCGAAGCCGCCGGGATTGAAGAAGCCGTTGCCGGCGTTGAGCACGTAGTTGCCGCGGAATCCCTGGGCGCTGTTGGCAGTCGAGCCGTTGTGCACCTTGGGATTGGTGCTGTCGCTCGGGCAGAGAAAACTGGGTACCACGGCCATCTTTTCAGGCAGGTGCGTAGAGGAATACCAGCCAACAGGCGAGCCTTCCTAATGCCGGGTGTAGAGGTCGTGGAGGGTGAGTTGCTCGATGTGGGCGAGGGTGGCGGTGTACCAACTCCACCGCTTCCAGTTGCCACCGGCGCGATGGATGCCGATCAGGCACTCCTGTCCTGGAGGGAAGGCACCGTGGTGGGCATGGTGCGACTGGATCGCGGTCACTACAAGCAGTTCGACAAGGCTGAAGCCCCGAGCAGCATGTGGAACACACCCGGCGGTACTCACGCGGGCGAACGCCGCCGCCGGGTGATAAGGCCGGCCGCCACGACCAGTCCGCAAAGGAGCACACCGGATGGCTCCGGGACCACGACAATATCAAAGGAAACCGGCCCGATGTAGGACCCCCCGGTCGACACCCCATTTTGCAAAGCGATAAATTGGAACTGGTCCCCCGCCGAGGCACCAGTGATGTCGAAGAAGTACATTTCCGCAACGCCGTCGCCGGCGTTACCGTTTCGTATCGTGATGTCGCCGCTGCTGACTTCGGGGTTGTTGTTGTAGCCCTCCAGTCGAAGCGTTTTTTGCGAGTCAGAGGCGTATTCGGCCGGAGAAAGAAGATCCTGCATCACCCCGATCCGAACCCGCATGTTGTCGTAGGTATCACCGGTTCCCGTCAGTTCAAAGCGAAAGCCACGGGTCTGGATGCCCGCATCGGTGTTCACACTTGGGTCCAGCAGGTTGTCAACGTCGGTATAGGCCGCGTTGATAAACTGGCCACCATTCACCGGGCCATACCCTAGCCATGTGAAACCGGGCTCCTGAGAGCCGGAGGTGTAAATATTCGTCGATCCAATCCTCGGGTGAAGTGCGGCGTGGGTTCCATAGACATTGTCACCATCCACATCGAATGACTTTGTCGTGGAACTGGTTCGCCAGTCGACCACTTCGGTGCCTTCCACAGAGCCGACGTAGGCGATCGTTACGGCGTGTGCCGCTTCGCCGCCGGCAACGACCAGACAGCCGATGATCGCACCGTAAGCCAACCGTTTCTTAAAGGGACGCATAAGGACCTTCACGTGCAGGTGTGAGACTCCAATCCCGAATCACGACCTTATCCAGTCGGTTCGCAGAAGTCTTGCCCCAGGTGGTCACAAACTTGATCGGCAGCGACAAAATCGGTGAGTTCTTGATGAGTGACGCGAAAACCAGCGGCGGATCTGTTTGACCAGCTTGGGTGGCGAGCACCGTCCGGTCAGCTGGTGCGGCGGGTGCGGTGGAGGGAGCGGTCGATCGCGTCGGTGGCGGCGGCCGCGTCGAAGCCTTCGCCGAGGAGGTCGCCGAGCTTCGCGGCGGCGGCGGCCGGGTCGGCCAGGGCGTCGTGGTAGTGGAGATCGAGCACCCGGGCCCGGCCGGCTGATTCGAGGTGGGCCAGGAAGGTGCGGCTCATTACCTGCTGCCGCTCGAAGACCGCCATCAGGGCCTGGTCGGGCGTGTCGGCGCCGGGGCGGCCCAGCCGCTCGAGCATCGTCCGCTGCGAGGCGATCACCTCGTCGATCGGCCGCCGCATGTGAATGACCAAGTAGGGCGGAGCGGCTTCGCCCCGGGGCAGGTGCCGGACCAAAGGGGCCACGATCTTGACCGCCTGCCCCCGGGCTCCGGCCACCCACGAGGCATCGCTGACGAGCCGCTTGGCCGGCTCGTATTCGAGGTAGCCGCGGGGATTGCTCTCGTCGGCCAGCCGCTCGTCGTCGGCAAGCAGGGCGAGGCCGCCGGCGGCGAGCATCTGCATCGCCATCGAGGTGCCCGACCGCGGCAGGCCCGTCACCACGACCACGCTTTCGGCCAGGCTGGCAGTGAAGGCCGCGGCCGGCTCAGCCGGCTCGGGCTTGCCGAGCGACTGGCGGATCTCGAGGCGGTGCCGCCCCTCGGGGGCCGCCTGCGACCGCATCTGGAGGATCAGCTTGCGGCTCTCCGCCGCCAGCCGGCGGTGCTCGATCGCTCCGGCGACGTCGCCCCGGACCCGCTCCAGAAACCGCGCCAGCAGCCGGTGGCCCGCGGGAAACAGCGGCTGCTGGGCGACGGCCGTCCGCATGAATGTCTCCGCGTCGTTGACCGCGTCGGTCCGCCAGGCCGCCAGGCCGGCCACCAGCTGGGCCCGCGGGAAGTGGTAGCGGCAGCCGATCGCGGCCTTGGCCTCGGTCAAGGCCCGCGGGGCGTCGCCGGCAGCCAGGGCCGCCCGGCTGCGGCCGAAGCGGGCCGCCGCGTTGATCGGGTCGATCGCCAACACGGCGTCGAAGGCCTCGGCCGCGGCAGCGGTCCGCCGCATCGCCAAGAGCACCTCGGCTTTTTTGAGCAGCAGCCCCGGCCGCTGGCTGGCCTGCACGCCCTCGGCCCGCTCGAGGGCTTGCAGTGCTTCTGGATACCGTCGCTCGGCGGCGAGGATCGAGCCCTCGAGGAAGGCGAACGTGCGGACGTTGGTCAGGGCCCGGCCCCGCAGCTGGCGGATCTTCCGCTGTTGCTTCTCCGAAAGCTTTTCGGGGTCGATCGCTTGGGCCGGCTCGGCGGCGGCTGAGTCGCCGGCTGGTTCTGCCGGCAGGCCCTGCTCCTTGCGGATCGTCGCCATCAACTCGGCGAGTTCGCCCGCCGCCCGCTCGGCCGCGGC
>CALGAS010000053.1 GCA_937959175.1 uncultured bacterium
GAGCCTGCGGCAGAAGGTGAGGCGACGAACGGTGTACGACTGGGCCGATGACTTTACAGCCGTCCTGGCCGCGGCGGGAGCGGGCGACTCGGCCCGCGGGGCCACGGCTGCCAGGGCGACGGGAGAAAAGCGTTGACAGGGACCGCAGCAGTTTCGGAGGGATTTGCCGCCTCAAGCGAAGACGATCTCGACCGGGCCCTGGCGGCGGTCGCCCGCGTGCCTGTCCTGCTCGTGGCGACCGACTACGACGGCACCCTCTCGCCGATCGTCGACGACCCGGCCCAGGCCAAGCCCGTCCGGGAGTCGATTGTCGCCCTGCGGGCTCTGGCGACGCTCGGGTCGACGCATGCCGCGGTGATCTCCGGTCGGTCGCTGGCCGACCTGGCCGCCCTCTCCTCGCTCGACGGGCAGGTGATGCTCGTCGGCTCCCACGGCAGCGAGTTCGACCAGGACTTCGTCCGCTCGCTGACCAAGCAGCAGGTCGAGCTTCGGGGCAAGGTCTTGGACGAGATGCACCGCATCGCCGGCCGTGATGAGCGGTTTCACGTTGAGACGAAGCCCGCCTCAATTGCCTTCCACTATCGCAACGTCGCCGATCGCATCGCCGAGGCGGCGGTGGAAGAACTCCTGGCGGGGGCAGCCGCCTGGCCGGATGTCCGCGTCAAAACCGGCAAGAAGGTGCTCGAGCTGACGGTGGTCGATACCTCGAAGGGCGAGGCGATCGACGCGCTGCGGCACCGCGTCGGGGCCGGGGCGGTGGTCTACTTCGGAGACGACGTCACCGACGAAGACGCCTTCGTCCGGCTCCACGGGCCCGATGTGGCCGTCAAGGTCGGCGGGGGGGAGACCGCGGCGACCTACCGGATTTCCGACCCCACGGAGGTCGCCCGCCGGCTGGCGAGGCTCGCCGAACTCCGCGAAGACTGGCTGGCCGGGGCGGGGGCGGTGCCGATCGAGCGGCATGCTCTGCTCGCCGATGGCCGCGTGATGGCGCTGGTCGCGCCCGGGGCGAAGGTCGTCTGGATGTGCGCCCCGCGGGTCGACGGGCCCGCCCTATTCGCCTCGCTGGTGGGTGGCGATTCAGCAGGGCATTTCACAATCGAGCCGGCCACCGAGGAGGCTCCGCCCCAACAGCAGTACGACGGCGACTCGCTGATCCTCAAGACGACCTGGCCGCGGCTGACCGTCACCGACTTTCTCGACTGTTCGGCCGGCAAGCCGACCCAGCGGGCGGGCCGCACCGATCTCGTCCGCCAGGTCGAGGGACGAGGCGAGGTAAAGATCACCTTCGCCCCCCGGCTCGACTTCGGCCGCTCGGCCACCCGGATCGTGATTCGTGAAGGGGGCCTCGAGATCGACGACACGATCGACCCGATCGTGCTGCGGGCCCCGGGCGTCCGCTGGCAGATCTGTGAAGAGGGCCCTCACCAGACGGCCGTCGGCACGATCACGCTCAAGGGCGAGCCGCTCCGGATGGAGCTACGCTACGGCACGGGTTCGCTCCGGGAGCAGACGACGATCGTGCCCCAGGAGCGCTACCGGCTCACGAAGGCCTACTGGGAATCCTGGGCCGACCGGCTCGTGCTGCCGCGGCGGGAGGCGCCGCTGGTTCGCCGCAGCGCCCTGGTGCTCAAGGGCCTCTGCTACGGCCCCACCGGCGGGATCGCGGCGGCGGCCACCAGCAGCCTTCCGGAAGACATCGGCGGCATCCGCAACTGGGACTACCGCTACTGCTGGCTGCGGGATGCGGCCATGTCGGCCGCGTCGCTGGTCAAGCTCGGCTCCTTCGGGGAGGCGATGGACTTCCTCGACTGGATGCTGGGGGTGATCGATCGGGCGGCCGCCCCGGAGCGGCTGATGCCGCTCTACACCGTGACTGGCCACGAGGTCGGGGCCGAAGCCGAGATCGCCGAACTGGCCGGCTATGCCGGCTCGCGGCCGGTGCGGGTGGGCAACGCTGCCCGCGGGCAGGTGCAGCTCGACGTATTCGGGCCGATCGCCGAGCTGGTCTGGCAGCTGCTCCTGGCCGAGGCGCCGGTCTCCAGCGAGCACTGGCGGCTGGTCGAGGCGATGGTCAATGCCGTCGAGGCCCGCTGGCACGAGCCCGACCACGGCATCTGGGAGATCCGCAAGCCCCGTCGGCACCACGTCCACTCCAAGGTGATGTGCTGGCTGGCGGTCGACCGGGGCATCCGGGTGTCCGAGCGGTTTCTCGACCGCCGCCGACCCGCCTGGGAGGCCCTCCGCGACCAGATCGCCGCCGACATCCTGGCCAACGCCTGGAACGAGCAGGCCGGCTCCTACACGGCTGCCTACGAGGGCGACGATCTCGATGCGGCGGTGCTCCTGATCGGCCTGGCGGGGCTCGTCGACTGTACCAATCCGAAGTTTCTGGCGACCGTCTCGGCGATTGAGGGGCAGTTGCGGATGGGGCCGACGGTGTTTCGGTATCTCGCCGACGACGGCCTGCCGGGCCGCGAAGGAGGCTTCTTCATCTGCGCCAGCTGGCTGGTCGATTCGCTCTGGAAGGCCGGCCGCACCGACGACGCCGAGAGCCTGTTCGAATCGATGATCGACCTTGCTGGCCCCGAAGGGCTCCTGCCCGAGCAATACGACCCGCTCCTGCAGCGAACGCTCGGCAACCACCCGCAGGCCTACTCCCACATCGGCATCATCGAGAACGCGCTGACGCTTTCGGGCGAGTGAAGCCGGGGCGGACGGAGGGAGCGAGCCGGGGCGAGCGAGGTGTTGAAGACCCGGCGTAGTCCCCGTGGGGTTCGTGGGGTTCGTGTGGTCCCAGGGGTTCGTGGGTCGTGATGGCGGCTTGGGCGTGTTGGTGGTGAAGGGTTGTTCGGGCTTCCGGGGGCCGGGACGGCCCAACGGCCCGCCGTCCCCCCGGCTCGCGCCGGGGGGCTTCTATTTGGAAATGGGGACTGGCTCCGAGCGGAGCGAGGTGCCTGTCCCCATTTCCGTAGGAGCCGACA
>CALGAS010000054.1 GCA_937959175.1 uncultured bacterium
GCGCTGCCCGCCTCAGTTGCCCGGCAGCGGGCATCGAGCGACCACCAGTCGCCCAAGGGAAGAAACATCGACCAGAGCAGCTGGCAGCCCAGCCACATGTCACCGGCATTGGTTGCTGGTGCCGTGCGGCGGACAACGCTGACCAGGGCGACCCAGCCAATCACGGTGAACAGCCGGGTTCGGTAGCCCAGCGCGACCGCGATTCCGGCGAGGCCCTGCATCGCGAGCACGAGGCCACTCCACCAGGCGGCCTCGTGCCAACATGCGACTGACCAGTTGGTCGGATCGCCGTAATACTCGGCGATGGCCGGCAGCGGGAAGATTCCCCGCGGCGTAAACATCAGGGAAAAATCCCGCGTTCGCAGCAGGCTGTCGACGAAAAGCAGAAGGCCGAGCCCGATCCGGTAGATCGCGAGGCTGCGGGCGTCGAGCGTGAATGCAGCGGCAGCCCAACGGGTGAGCCGCGAACAGGCTGGGTCAGTCATGGGCATCGCCGTGATGCGGACCTGGAGCACGGGCGAACTCGGCAAGCATGATCCGGAGGTTCCTTGAACCCCAGGAGCTTCGAAACTACAACACGTCCGGCGGAAAGAGCGATCCCAGTTCCCACCCCGACGACGCCGTCGGGGGTTTTCGCAGCCTGAGAGATTTTCAATGCATGTTCCCCTGGTGGTGCTCGGCGGCGGTCCCGGCGGCTACGCGGCAGCCTTCCTGGCGGCCGATCTCGGCATGGAGGTGGCGATCATCGATCGTGACCAGCGGCTGGGCGGCACTTGCCTGCTGCGGGGATGCATTCCCTCGAAGGCCCTCCTGCACGTCGGTCGGGTGCTGGCGGAATCGCGGGAAATGGAGGACTGGGGGATCCATTTTCAGAAGCCGACGATCGAGCTCGACGGCCTGCGGGCCCGCAAAGACAAAGTCATCGCGACGCTCACCGGGGGTCTGGCCACGCTGGCCCGGCGGCGGAATGTCACCGTTCTCCAGGGAGACGCTCGGTTTGCGGGCTCGGGGCAGCTTGCCGTGTCAGGGCCGGACGGCGAAACGACCGTTACGTTCGACCACTGCATTCTTGCCAGCGGTTCCAGGCCCGCCCGGATCCCGGCTTTCGACATCGGCAGCGACCGGGTGATGGACTCGACCGCCGCGTTGGAACTCCGCGATATCCCGGCGAGCCTGCTGGTGATCGGAGGCGGCTACATTGGCCTCGAGATGGGCACGGTCTATGCCGAACTGGGGTCTGACGTCTCCGTCGTGGAACTCACCGACGGGCTCTTGCCCGGCGCCGACCGTGACCTGGTCAAGCCGCTGCACAAGCGACTCGAGAAGCTGTTTGCCGGCATTCATCTCCAAACGAAAGTGGTCGGCCTCGAAGACACCGGGGTGGCGGTGCGTGTCCGCTTCGAGGGCGTCGACGGCCCGTTCGAACGCGACTTTGACCGTGTCCTGGTGGCCGTCGGCCGACGGCCCAACTCGGATGGCTTGGGGCTCGAAAGCACCGGCGTCGTCATTGATTCCAAGGGATTCGTGGAGGTCGACGACCGTCAGCGGACGGCCGACCCGAAGATTCTGGCCATCGGCGATGTCTGCGGTGAGCCGATGCTCGCCCATCGGGCCAGTCACCAGGGCAAGGTCGCCGTCGAGGCCCTTCATGGGGAGCCGGCGATCTTTGCGCCGCGGGCGATTCCGGCGGTGGTCTTTACCGACCCCGAGATCGCCTGGGCCGGGCTGACCGAGCACGAAGCCGCTGCTGCCGGCCGGCAGGTCGAGGTGAGCCGTTACCCGTGGGCCGCCAGCGGCCGGGCCCAGGCGCTGGGCCGGACCGACGGCCTGACGAAAATTCTGGTCGACCCCGAATCGGACACCGTCCTGGGCGTGGGGATTGTCGGGCCAGGGGCCGGTGAACTGATCGCCGAAGGCGTGCTGGCGATCGAGATGGGCTGCGCTGCCCGCGATCTGGTTGAGACGATCCATCCCCATCCGACACTTGGCGAGACGGTGGCCTTTTCGGCGGAAAACTATTTTGGTCTGGCCACCGAAATCTATCGTCCCAGGCCCACCGCCGCCGGCTGACCCCGGCCGCCGCCCGCCGTCCGGGGCCCCTTCGGCCGCGGCAGGGGGAACCGCCCTAGACGCCCCCCGTCCAGCCGGAATAATCTGAAAAGTCGAGAACGATCCCGCCCGGAGTCTGTCCATGCCAAGCCCCGAAACTGACCAGGCCGGCCAGGATGTCGTCGAGAGGGCCGCCGGGTCTGCCGGGGGAGAACTGCCCCGCGGCGGCCATGTTCCGATGGCGATCGGCCAGGTGAGCGAGGCCACCACGGGCCAGCCCGAGAAGGTCGACGGCGTGTCGGCGGTCGACTCCGATCCGACCGAGACCCGCGAGTGGCTTGATTCGCTGCGGTACGTGATCAACAGCCGGGGGGGTGGCCGGGCTGCCTACCTCCTCCAGGCAATCGAGCAGGAGGCCTACCGCCTCGGCGTGCCGATTCCCTTCTCGGCGACCACGCCGTACATCAACACGATCCCGGTCGATCGTCAGACACCCTTCCCGGGCAACCGTGAGATCGAGCGGCGGATCAAGAGCATCATCCGCTGGAACGCGATGGCGATGGTCGTTCGGGCCAATCGGGAAGACAAGAGCATCGGCGGCCACATCTCCACGTTCGCCTCGTCCGCGACGCTCGTCGAGGTGGCGATGAATCATTTCATTCGCGGCCGCGGCGACAACTACTCCGGCGACCAGGTCTATTTCCAGGGGCACGCATCGCCCGGAATCTACGCGCGGGCCTTCGTCGAAGGACGGCTCTCCGAGAAACAACTGGAGAACTTCCGCCGGGAACTGGCCGAGGGGGGCGGGCTCTCGAGCTATCCGCATCCCTGGCTGATGCCCGGCTTCTGGGAGTTTCCCACGGTGTCGATGGGCCTGGGGCCGCTGATGGCCATCTACCAGGCGAGATTCAACAAGTACCTGCAGGATCGGGGCATCAAGGACACCAGCAAGCAGCACGTCTGGTGCTTCATCGGCGACGGGGAAACCGACGAGCCGGAGACGCTCGGCAGCATTTCATTGGCGGCCAGGGAGCAGCTCGACAACCTCGTCTTCGTGATCAACTGCAATCTCCAGCGTCTCGATGGTCCCGTTCGTGGCAACGGCAAGATCATCCAGGAACTCGAGGGCGTGTTCCGGGGGGCCGGCTGGAACGTAATCAAGGTGATCTGGGGCGAGGACTGGGATCCGCTCCTCGACAAGGATGACGAGGGGCTGCTCGTCCAGCGGATGAACGAGGTGGTCGACGGGCAGTACCAGAAGTACACCGTCATGCACGGCGATTACATTCGGGAGCATTTTTTCGGGGCCGATCCCAAGCTGCTCGAGATGGTCGCCCATCTCTCCGACGAGAAGCTCAAGAAGCTCAAGCGGGGCGGGCACGATCCGGAGAAGGTCTATGCGGCCTACGCCGCGGCGATGCAGTGCCATGGCAAGCCGACGGTGATCATCGCCAAGACGATCAAGGGCTACGGCCTCGGCGAGGTGGGCGAGGGCCGCAACGTCACGCATCAGCAGAAGAAACTCAACGAGGAGGAACTGCGGGCCTTCCGCTCGCGTTTCGGCATCCCGATTTCGGACGACGAGGTGGCGAAGGCCCCGTTCTACAAGCCGCCGGAAGACTCCGAGGAGATGCGATACCTCCGCGAGCGGCGGGAGGCCCTCGGCGGCTACGTGCCGACTCGGCCGCTCGATTCGCCGACGCTGCCGACGCCGAAGCTCGCCGACTATCTCGGGTTCATCGAGAAGAGCGCCGGCCGTGAGGTCTCCACGACCACCGGCGCCGTCACGCTGATGTCGTCGCTGCTCAAAGACAAGAACGTCGGCAAATACATCGTTCCGATCGTGCCCGACGAGTCGCGAACTTTCGGGATGGATCCGCTCTTCAAGCAGTGCGGGATCTATGCCCACGCCGGGCAGCTCTATGAGCCGGTCGATTCCGATCAGCTGCTCTATTACCGGGAGGCGAAGGACGGGCAGATTCTCGAGGAGGGCATCACCGAGGCCGGCAGCATGTCGAGCTTCATCGCCGCCGGCACCTCCTACGCCTCGCACGGCGTGCCGATGATCCCGATCTTCATCTATTACTCGATGTTCGGATTTCAGCGGATCGGCGACCTGATCTGGGCCGCCTGCGACTGCCGAGCCAAGGGCTTCCTGCTCGGCGGGACAGCCGGGCGGACGACCCTGAACGGCGAGGGGCTTCAGCATCAGGACGGCCACAGCCATCTCTTCGCGATGGCCTACCCGACGGTGCGGGCTTACGACCCTGCCTTCGTCTACGAGACGACGGTGATCATGCTCGAGGGCCTCGAGCGGATGTTTGCCAAGGGCGAAGACT
>CALGAS010000055.1 GCA_937959175.1 uncultured bacterium
CTGTACCTCGGCCACGGCTATCGCTTCTTCGCCCCCAATCCCGGCCCCGGCCATTCGATCCGCTGGACGATGACGATGCCCGATGGGTCGAGCCGCTCAGGGACGATTCCCGACGCCGAGCGCGATTGGCCCCGGCTGCTCTATCACCGCCGGTTCATGGTGGCCGAGAAGATCGCCAACGAGGTGCCGCCCGTCGACGCCCCGGCCGAGATTCGGGCCGAGGCCCGGCCCTACTGGCTGCCGCTGGTGCAGGGCGTCGCCGACAACCTCCTGCGAAGCGAAGGCGGAAACCGGGTGCGGCTCGAACTCGTCGAGCACTTCCTGCCCGGTCCTCAGGATGTCCTTCAAGACCGCAACGAGCCCGACCTGGTGACGCCGCTGGGCAGTTTCGCCCGCCGCAGCAGGAGTGATGACCGATGACAAGCACGATGAGCAGACCACGGACCGGGGCAGGGGAGCGGCAGCGCGACCCTGCGGAGACCACCGCCACAGCGACACCCGCTGCGACCGGGCCCGTCCGCAGCTGGCTGGCCGACTGGGCCTCCGCCTGGAACGGGTTCTGGTTTGCAGCGGCTGACCCGCTTCCCCTGGCGGTGATCCGGATCGCCACCGGCCTGATCCTCTCCTGGTCGTGCCTGGTCTGGCTCTTGGACCCCGAAGCCTTCTTCGGCCCGCGGGGCTGGCTCGCGCCCGGCGACGTCTGGCGGCTCAACGACCAGCCCTGGCAGTGGAGTTGGTTCTTCGTTGCCGACGGCCCCAACGCGGTTCGCGTGCTGGGGGGCATCGCCCTGGTGGCCGCGGTCCTGCTGACTGTCGGCCTCGCCACCCCGCTGGCCGCGGTCGTCTCGCTGGCGGCCCTGGTGAGCGCGGCCAACCGCGCGCCGCTCAACACCTTCGGCCTCGACGACACGCTGGGCCTGCTCCTGATCGGCCTGGCGGTGGGCCCGAGCGGGGCCCGGCTATCGGTCGACTCGAGCCTGGCGGGGCGGGGCAGGGGGGCGGCCTCGGTTCGGGCGAACGTCGCCCTCCGGCTGATCCAGGTCCACCTCTGCGTCGTCTACTTCTTCTCGGGCAGCGGGAAGCTCTTTGGCGGCAGCTGGTGGGACGGCACAGCGCTCTGGGGCGCGGCGGCCAACATCCAATACCGGACCATCGATCTGACCTGGACGGCAGGGCTGCCGCTCTTTGTCAATGCGGTCACGCTGGTGACGCTCTTCTGGGAGGTGGCCTACGCCGCCCTGATCTGGCCCCGGCTGACCCGACCGCTGTTTTTGGCGTTGGCCGTCGCGGTGCACTTGGGAATCGGGCTGGCAATGGGCATGATGGAGTTTGGATTGGCGATGATCACCGCCAATCTGGCGTTCGTGTCGGCGGCCACCTGGCGGTGGCTGCTGCCCGCGCTGCGGACGTCCCCACGCCACTCGCCCCGAACGGATCTCGCATGATCGACACGCTTGCCGTCGTCGGCGCCACCGGCGCCGTGGGCCGGATCATCGTGGAATTGCTGCTCGAGCGGCAGTTTCCTGCCCGCAACCTCAAGCTGCTCGCCTCGGCCCGCTCAGCCGGCCGGCCACTGGAAGTGAAGGGGACGTCGCTCGATGTCGAGGAACTCACCCCCGATTCCTTCGCCGGCGTCGACGTGGCGATCGGTTCGACGCCCGACGAGGTGGCCGCCGAGTTCGTGCCCTGGGCGGTCGAACGGGGCACGGTCGTCGTCGACGAGAGCGCCTTTTTCCGGATGCAGTCCGATGTCCCGCTGGTGATCCCGGAGGTCAACCCCGAGGCCCTGACGGCTCACCGGGGCATCATCGCCAGCCCCAACTGCTCGACGACGCAGATGGTGATGGTGATCAAGCCCCTTCACGACGCGGCCCGGGTGACGCGGGTGGTGGCGAGCACCTACCAGGCCGTCAGCGGGGCCGGCCTGGCGGCCTGCGAGGAACTCCGGCAGGGGGCCGCTGCCTGGCTGGCGGGCAACGAGAGTCCGCGGCAGGTCTTTCCGCACCCGATCGCCGCCAATCTGATTCCCCAGATCGGCTCCCACAAAGACCGGGGCTTCACCAGCGAAGAGATGAAGATGGTCCACGAGACCCGGAAGATTCTCGGCGACGAGTCGATCGGCCTCTGCGTGACCTGCGTGCGGGCGCCGGTGGCCGACTGCCACAGCGAGTCGCTGCTGATCGAGACCGAGCGGAAACTCTCAGTCGACGAGGCCCGCCAGTTGCTGGCCGGGGCGGCCGGCGTGGTCGTCGACGACGAGCTGACGGCGATGCGGTATCCCACGCCGCTGGGCTGCCGTGGCCGCGACGAGGTCTTCGTGGGGCGAATCCGCGAGGACGACTCCTGCCCGGCCGGCATCGCGCTGTGGTGCGTCTCCGACAACCTCCGCAAGGGGGCGGCCACCAACGCCGTGCAGATCGCCGAGCGACTGGCCAGCGATCCGGTGGCGTTGGCGGGGGCAGGGC
>CALGAS010000056.1 GCA_937959175.1 uncultured bacterium
CTCCAGGGGCTCGTCGACCGCGGGCTCGACCTGCGGCTCGTGCGGTTTGATCAGGACCGCGGCAGTTTCGTCCCGATCGAGGCCGCTGCCCTCCCCCCGGCGGTCCAGCGGCACCTCCCCTGGCCCGCCGAAACAGTCGCCGACGACAGCCAGCGGCCGGAAGCGGCTTTGCCGCAGCCGCTGATCCAGCCGCGGAAGAAGCGGCGGATCGGTCGTGACACGATCTTCGGCACCAGCCCGGCCGCCGCCGACCTGCGGCTTGCCTTCCGGGAGTTCAAGCAGGCCTCGCGGCAGCTCCGCAAGCGGCTCCGCCGCTGGGCCAGCGTCCGGTTCTTCGCTGGCCGCCCGCCGCTGCCGTCCCTGCGGCCAGCCCGCCGCGGCGGCCGTCAGACCCGGCCGGTGCCGAGGCCCGTCGTCTCGGCCAGCGGGCCCATCGGCCCCGGTGACGTGCTGCTCTCGCTGGGAGCCTCCTGGCCGATTGCCGGCCATGCCGAGGCTGCCGCCGCCTTGCGGCGAGAGGGGGTCACCGTGCTGCGGATGATCTACGACCTGATCCCGGTCATCAAGCCGCAGTGGGTCGACGAGCAGACCGTTTGTGAGGTCACCGCCTGGGCCCGCAACGTGCTGACCGAATCGACCGGCGTGCTCACGATCTCGGAGTTCTCCCGCCGGGAGATCGAGCGATACTGCGAGGAGAGCCGCTTCGCACCGCCCCCCGTCGCGGTCGTCCGGCTCGGCGACACGCTGCCCTCCGGCGACGAGCAGACGCCGCCCCTGCCTCGGTTTGTTCCCCGCAGGCCGTTCTTTGTCTGCGTCTCGACGCTCGACGTCCGTAAGAATCATCGGCTCCTCTACGACGCCTGGCAGATGCTGGCCGCCCGCGATCCCGAGGGCTGTCCCGATCTGGTCTGCCTGGGCGTGTCCCACGTGTTTGTCACCGATCTGCTGCGGGAGATTCGCCACGATCGGGCCGTCAATGGACGCATCCACCTGTTGCACGGCGTCGAAGACACCGAACTGGCCTGGTACTACCGGCATTGCGCGGCCACGATCTACCCGTCGCGGTATGAGGGCTGGGGCCTCCCGGTGGCCGAGAGCCTCGGGCACGGACGGCTCTGCCTGGCCTCCGAGGCGACCAGCATTCCCGAAATCAGCAGCGACCTGCCGGCCTTCTTCGATCCCTTTGACGTCCACGGACTGGTTCGGCTGGTCGACAAGACGCTGACCGAGCCGGAGTGGGTGCGGCAGCGGGAAGCGACGATCCGCGAGCAGTTCCGGCCCACACCCTGGACCCATACCGCCGACCAGGTGCTGGCGGCCATCACGGCGGCGGGCCACCACCTCGACGGCCGCTCGGCCGCCTGACCCGGAGCCGAGCCCCCCAAAGCGGAAGGACACCCCACGGTATGTCGGTGCGACGCTGGGCCAAAGCGATTGAGCGGCGAGGGCTGCGGCCGCTCCGCGACCTCATTCGGCGGGCAGGCTGGGGTGGCAGTGGCGGGCGGATCGCCCGCCTGGAGCGGCGGGTCGAGGAACTCGAGGCGCTGGTCCGCGAACTGACCGGCCTGGCCTATCTGCGGCTCGACGGAGAATCCGAACCGGCTGCGAGCCCGCAGCCCCCGGCCCCTGCGGACGCCCAGGAGGCGGCATGACCTCCCCCACGGTGCTCGTCGATCTGCGGGCCTGTCAGTTCAACGGCGACCGCGGGATTCCCGCCTACGCCCAGAGCCTGACCGCCGAACTGATCCGCCGGCCGACCGAAATACGCTGGCTGCTCCTGCAGGATCCCCGCTGGCCGCTCCCCAGCCGGGCCGACGACCTGGGGGCCCATGCCCGCTGGTGCACCGTCGCCGACATCGCCGGACCGCATCCGCCGCCGATCGACGCGGTGCTCACCGGCTGCTTCTTTCTGCCCCAGCTGGGCTGTGGGGCCGACTTTCTTCTGCCCGCCTGCCTTCGCCGGCAGCGGCCTCGCCGGCTGGGGATCGTCTACGACCTCGTGCCGCTGCTTTTTCCCGACCGCTACCTGGCCGCCGATCGGACCCGCCGGCAATACCTCGACGCCCTCTCCACGATGCGGCAGAGCGACCATCTCTTTGCCATCAGCCGGGCCAGCCGCCACGACGCCGTCCGGCATGCCGCCGTCGACCCGGCCCGAATCGATTGCATCTACGGCGACATCGACCACCGCAAGCGTGTCCTGATGGAGCGTCCCGCCACGATGACCACCGCCCTGCCGGCCGCCCACGGGCTGACCGGCCGCTACTGCATCTGCATCGGCGGCGACGATTGGCGGAAGAACATGGAGGCGACGGTGGCAGCCTTCGCCCGCTTTCACGCCATCCACTCCGACCATCAGCTCGCCATCGTCTGCACGCTCTCCGAGCAGCGGATCGCCGCCCTCCGGCAGGTCGCGGCGGCAGCAGGCCTGCCCGAGCGGGCCCTCGTCTGCACGGGGTACGTCAGCGATGAGGCGCTCGTCGGCCTGATGCAGCACGCGGAGATGCTCGTCTACCCGTCGCTCTACGAGGGCCTCGGCCTGCCGGTGCTCGAGGCCCATGCCTGCGGTATTCCGGCGGTCGGCTCGGCCACGTCGAGCATCGCCGAACTCGTGCTGCCCGAACTTGGCTGTGATCCGGCTCAGCCGGCCTCGATCGCGTCCGCAATGACACGCCTGGCCGCCAGCCCGACCCTCAGGTCGCGGTCGCTGGCTTACGGCCGCCGCCTCCTGGCCGAGGAACTCGGCTGGGATCGGGCAGCCGACCGGATCCTCGAGCGGCTCGCCCCACGGCCTCCCGCCCCCGCAAGGCCACGGGCTTCGCGGCTCTGTCCAGCCAACCACCGCCTGGCTGTCGTGGCCGCCCTGCCCCCCGCCCGCACCGGGATCGCCGCCTACACGCTCGCCCACCTCCAGGGCAGCTGCTGGGAGACGGTCTTCTACGAG
>CALGAS010000057.1 GCA_937959175.1 uncultured bacterium
GGCCTCAGGGTCGCTGCGGATGCAGCCGCGGCTGGGGGCCGAGGGCCAGCCGGTTGACGGCGGCCAGGAAGGCCTTGGCCGAGGCTTCGAGCGAATCGGTCGAGACGCCCCGGCCTCGCTGGACCTGGCCTTCGTGCTCGAGTTCGACGGTCACCTCGCCCTGGGCGTCCTTGCCGACGGTCACCGCCTGGACGCGGAAGTCGCGGCAGCGGGTGGTGACCCCGGTCAGCTTCTCGATCGCCAGGAAGATCGCGTCGACCGGCCCGTCGCCGGCGGTGATCGTCACGCTCTTGGGTTCACCGGCATGGCGGACGTGGAGCGTGACGGTGGGACTGGCCCCGGCGGCCGACGTGAGCTCGTAGCCCTCGAAGGCATACTGCTCCGGCAGGGCCGCGAACCGCTGCTCGCAGAGGGCCGCGATGTCGCCGTCGTAGATCTCCTTCTTGCGGTCGGCCAAGACCTTGAACTGCTCGAAGACGGTCTTGAGCTGCTCGGCATCGAGTTCGTAGCCGAGGGCCTTGGCCCGGTCGGCCAGGGCCGCCCGGCCGCTGTGCTTGCCAAGCACGAGGTCGGTCTTCTCCAGGCCGACATCCTCCGGCCGCATGATCTCGTAGGTGCTCCGCTCCTTGAGCATCCCGTCCTGATGGATGCCCGACTCGTGGGCGAAGGCGTTGCGGCCGACGATCGCCTTGTTTCGCGGCACCTGAATGCCGGTGATCGTCGCCACCAGGCGGCTGGTGGGCACGAGCCGGCGGGTGTCGATTCCCGTCGAGCAGCCGTAGTGATCGGCCCGGGTGCGGAGGGCCATCACCACCTCCTCGAGGGCGCAGTTGCCCGCCCGCTCGCCGATGCCGTTGACCGTGCACTCCACCTGGCCAGCCCCCGCCTCAACCGCCGCCAGGCTGTTGGCCACAGCCAGGCCGAGGTCGTCGTGGCAGTGGACGCTGATCACCGCCTTGTCGATGGTGGGCACCCGGTTGCGAAGGTTCGCGATCACCTGATGCATGTGCTGCGGAGTGGCATAGCCGACGGTGTCGGGGATGTTGACGGTCGTGGCTCCGGCCGCGATCGCCGCCTCGACCACGCGGCAGAGGAAGTCGGGCTCGGTGCGGGCGGCGTCCTCCGGGGAGAACTCGATGTCGTCGCAGAGATTGCGGGCCCGGGTCACGCCGGCTACGGCCCGCTCGACGATCTCTTCCTCGGTCATCCGCAGCTTGAACTCGCGGTGGATCGCGCTGGTGGCCAGGAAGACGTGAATCCGGCCGCGGCGGGCCGGGCGGATCGCCTCGCCGGCGCGGTCGATGTCGCCGTCATTGCAGCGGGCCAGACCGCAGACGGTCGCCTCGGTGATCGCAGCGGCAATGTCGCGGACGCTCTCGAAGTCACCCGGGGAGGCGATCGGAAACCCCGCCTCGATGACGTCGACGCCAAGCTTCTCGAGGGCCTGAGCCACCTCGAGTTTCTCAGTGCGATTCATGCTGGCGCCAGGCGACTGCTCGCCGTCACGGAGCGTGGTATCGAAGATGCAAATCGGACGGGGATCGGACATGGGAACACGCGGGGAGGGGGATGGCCGGGCCGCGGCGGCGGCGGCTCGCGAAACCCCGTATCGTACTCGGGCCGAGGGCGAAACGGCACCCGGTGGGCCGTGGGAGGCCGGCCAAAAACCGTTTTGTACACTCGGAGCCACGGTCGCCCGCCGGACTCGGGTCTGGCCGCTCGCGGAAGGGCTCCCATGACGATCGGTGAGTTTCAGGCGTTGATTCGCCGCATGTACCACGACAAGGACGCCTCCCGGGGCGTCGAGGGGACCTTCATGTGGCTGACCGAGGAAATCGGCGAACTGGCCACCGCCCTCCGCAGCGGCAGCCGCGACGAGCAGGCCCTCGAGTTTGCCGACGTGCTGGCCTGGCTGGCGACGATTGCCAACGTGGTCGAGGTCGACCTCGAGGCGGCAATCAACCGCAAGTACGGCGGGGGGTGCCCCGGTTGCGGACAACTCGCCTGCACCTGCCCAGACGCGGAGAAGCCATGATCAGCATGCCCGGGAGCCGGGCCGGCTGCCGGCCCGTTCCCGCCGGGTGCCGGCGGTGGTTTGCGGGCGGCAGCGGCCTCGCGGTGATCGCGGCAGTGGCGGCCAGTCTCGCCTGGCGGCCAGCAGCGACAGCTGGCCCTCCGGAGCGACCAGCGGCTCGGGTCGGCGTCGGCGGAGCGCAGCGAACCGGCTTCTGGACGCCGGCGGTCATCGACGACGCAACGGAAGCGGTCCGCTGCTGGATGCCGGATGCCGACGGCCAACTGGTGGGATCGCCGCCCCTCGGGCCGGCCGACGGGGCAGGGGAGCGGACGGTCGTCCGTCCGGGTCGGCCCGGCGCCGCGGTGGTGATCGCCACGAATCCCAGCGACGCGGCCGCCCCGGACGGCCGGCAAGCCACCGCAACGGAGATTTGGCCCTCGACCACGCCGCTCCTGCTTGTCGACGGAGATTTCCCTGCCGCCCCGGCAGCGGCCCGCCTGGCGGCGGGGGATCGCACTCCGGCCGAGATTGTTTCGCTACGGGCCGAGCGAGGCGTCGCGCCCGAAAGCCCGCTCGACCTCGACGCCTTCGAGGCGGCGTTGCTCAGCGGGCAGGCGGCGGCCACGCTCCCTCCCGCGACGGTGCGGGCGATCGACGGCTGGATTCGCGGCGGGGGCCTGCTGATCCTGGCGGCGGGTCGCTCGGCCGTGGCCCTCTGCGACGACGGGTCGACAGCGGCCGACTGGCTGCCCGGAACGTCGCCCCGGCTTGTCCCACTGCGGCAGTTCGGTGGACTCGAGGCCTTCACCGGCGCGGGCGGGCTAGCGAAGCGAGCGCCCCCGGGCGGCATTGAAGTGCCGCTCTTCGAGGCCCCGGAAAGAATCGCCGGAGTGATCGAAGTCTTCGAAGGCTCGCGGCCCGAAGATCTCCCCCTCGTCGTTCGGCGGGCTTACGGCCTGGGCGTCATCGTCTGGATCGCGATCGATCTCGATGAGCCGTGGTGTGCGATGTGGCCGGCCTGCGATCGGCTGTTGGCGGCGCTCCTCAGCGGCACGGCGGCCTCCGACGGCAGCCTGGTCGTCACCAGGCCGGGACTCCGTCAGGCGGCCGATCTGGCCGGGCAACTGCGGGTCGGCCTCGAGTCGCCGCCCGGGGCGGGCCGCGGGGCCGGTGCCGTTCCCTTCGAGGTGATCATCGGCCTGGGCGTGCTTTACGTGCTCGCGCTCTATCCGCTCGACTGGTGGCTGGTGAGCCGGTCTGGACGTCCCTGGATCTCGTGGCTCACCCTGCCCGTGCTGGCGGGCGGATTCATCGTCGCGTCATGGGCTCTTGGCCGATCGTGGGGGCTCGATCAGGCTGCCTCGGTTCGTGTCGCCGACGTGCTCGACATCGATGCCCATGGCGGCCTGGCCCGCGGTGCCGCCTGGGCGGCCGTCCGAACGCCGGCCAACGGCCGGGTCGATGTCGGCATCCGGCCCAGCCCGGCACTGGCCGACGCCGAACAAGCCGAGGCGGCGGTGAGCTGGTTTGCCGATGCCGGCCGGGGCTTTGGTGGAGTCGATGCAAGCGTGCCACACCCTTCGTTGGCCGCCGCTGCCTATGCCTATGGCCCGACGCTAGCCACGCTTCAAGGCGTGCCGCTGGCCGCTGCCTCCAACCGACTCTTCGAGGCGAGCTGGACCGCCCGCCTGAAGCAGCCTGCGGTGACGAGCACCCTCCGGCGTGACGCCAGGGGGCTCATCCACGGCACCGTGGCCCACCACCTGCCGGTGCCGCTGGCCGACTGCCGGCTGCTCCATGACAGCTGGCTTTATGACGTCGGCGATCTCAAGCCGGGCGAGGTGTTCGACGTCGATGCCGGCCGCGGCCCGCGGTCCCTGGCTGCAGCAGTGACGCGACGCCAGGCCGCGGGCGACCGCGATCAGGCCGCGGCCTGGGATGCGTCGGCAACCGAGATCCCGCGGATCCTCGAGGTGGCCGGCCTCTACGAGGCGGTCGGCGGGTTCGCCTTCACGACGCTGGAGCCGGGACGGCTCGCGCGGCTCGACCTGTCCGGACTGCTGACGGTCGATCGGGCGGTGCTGGTGGGAACCCCGCCGCCGGAATTCCGGGGCTCGACCTGGCAGGTCCGCCTGGCCGATGATGCGGGCACGGTGGCGGAGTTGACGCCGCCGGAAGAGGGCAGCTCGGTCGTCCGCATCGCGGTGCCGCTGCCGGCTGAGGATGCCGACCGTTCGCCAGGAGCAACGCCATGATCCGCACGGTCGATCTGACAAAAAAGTATGGCGACTTTGTCGCCCTCGATGGCCTCGACCTGGAACTGGAACGCGGCGACCTGTTCGGCTTCATCGGACCCAACGGAGCCGGCAAGACGACCACCATCCGAATCCTGGCCACGCTGCTGGCCCCGACCTGGGGCGAGGCGTACGTCTGCGGCTATTCGGTGCACACGCATCCCCGCGAGATCCGTCGTGCGATCGGCTACATGCCCGACGTGTTCGGGGTCTATGACGACATGCGGGTCAGCGAATACCTCGAGTTCTTCGCGGCCGCCTATCGGATCGAGGGCCCGGCTCGCAAGAAAGTGGCCGATCGCTCGCTGGAACTCGTCGACCTCACGGCCAAACGGGACGAACTGGTCACGAGCCTCTCCCGCGGGATGACCCAACGGCTGGGGCTGGCCCGCGTGCTCCTCCACGACCCCGAGGTTCTCCTGCTCGATGAGCCGGCCAGCGGACTCGACCCGCGAGCCCGGATCGAAATGCGAAACCTGCTCAAGCGGCTCCAGGGGATGGGCAAGACGATCCTCGTCTCCAGTCACATCCTTCCCGAACTGGCCGACATATGCAATCGCGTCGGGATCATCGAATACGGTCAGCTGCTCGCCTGCGGGGGCGTCAAGGAACTCCTGGCAAGCGTGCGGGGCCGGCCGGTCATCCGGATCCGCCTAAACGGACCAGTCGAGGCCGCCGCCGAATTGCTCTCTGGGAGCGACGAGGTCGAGTCAGTCGACGTCAGCGGCGACGAACTCCGCCTCACCCTCCGCGAGGGCTTGGCCGACCATGCCCCGCTGATC
>CALGAS010000058.1 GCA_937959175.1 uncultured bacterium
GCGAGCATCGAGGTCTTGCCCCAGAAGGCGTAGAGGTCTTCGATCTTGCCGAAGCCGTTGGCCTCGACGAGCCCGGCATACCAGGGCCGGTTGTGGGTCATCATGAAGAAGGGAGGCGTCTCGAAGCCCTCGATCAGCAGGCCGCACTCGTAGTTCATCGAGGGATTGACCGGGCCGCGGATCGCCGCCATGCCCTGTCCGTGCAGCCAGTCGGCCGCGGCGCCAAACAGCCCGCGAGCTGCGGCCGGATCGTCGTCGCACTCGAAAAACCCGAAGAACCCCCGCTGCTCGCCATACCGCTCGATATGGCCGGCGTTGACGATGGCCGTGATCCGGCCGACGTCCTGCCCGCCCCGGCGGGCCAGGAAGGAGCGGGCCTTCGACCGCTCGTAGAAAGGATGCTGCCGAAAGCCGAGCAGTTCCTCCTGCGAGTGCAGCAGCGGCGGCATCCAGCAGGGGTCGTCAGCGTAGATCCGCCAGGGCAGCCGCAGGAACCGCTTCTGCTGGGCCCGCGTCTCCACGGGCTCGATGATGACGTCGGCCACGCACCGTCCTCCTTGCCTGCGGGCCGCCGCAAGGCGTTGGCGGCCAACGACTTCGGCGCATCATCGAACCTGGCCGGCAGGTCCGTCAACACCGGCACGAATCCCCTCGCCCGAAAGTCGCCCCGGCCTTCCGGCCGACATAAAATCAAACCCGGGTTCAGATGACGGATCGGCCGGCCCGGATTTTCATGTATCCCGGTGTCTGGAGAAGGGTCCGAGCGATGATCGCAGCGGCTGAGTTCAACCTCACGGGCGAGTGCCTCGTCACGGGGGCGACTGGGTTGGTCGGCAACAACGTCGTCCGCCAGTTGGTCTCACGGGGCATCGGGGTGCGGGCCCTGGTGCGGCCGACGAGCCCGGTCGGCGAATCGTCGTTGGCGGGCC
The DNA here is from genome assembly GCA_937959175.1 of uncultured bacterium. Lineage (GTDB taxonomy): Bacteria > Planctomycetota > Planctomycetia > Pirellulales > UBA1268 > QWPN01. Next base: position 930 of record CALGAS010000058.1, read on the forward strand.
TGGCAGTCGATCGCGTCGCCGGTGGGCTCGACGACGGCGCGAAACTGGAGCGGGCGGTCGACGGGGTCTCCTGTGTGGTGCATGCCGCTGCCTTCGTCCACTGCGGCTGGCGGAACGCCGACGTGATGCGGGAGGTCAACGTCGAAGGCACCCGGCGGATCGCGGAGGCTGCCCGGCGGGCCGGAGCCCGGCTCGTGCATGTCTCCAGCGTCGATGCCATCGGGCTGCGGCCCGACGGTGAGCCGGCCGACGAGGAGACGCCCCCCGGCGTGATGCCGGAATGCCCCTATGTGGTGACCAAGCGGGAGGCCGAGCGAGCGGTCCTGGATCAGGTCGACCGTGGCCTCGAGGCCGTGATCGTCAATCCGGTCTACATGCTCGGGCCCTGGGACTGGAAGCCTTCGAGCGGCCGGATGCTCCTGGAGGTGGGAGCGGGCAAGGGCCTGTTCGCTCCCCCGGGCGGCAATGACTTCGTCGATGTCCGCGATGTGGCGACCGGCGTGTTGGCGGCCCTCGAGAAGGGCCGCGTCGGCCGCCGCTACATTCTCGGCGGGCATGGGCTCTCCTACCTCGATGCCTGGCGGGTGATGGCCCGCGTCACGGGCCGGATGCAGCCGCTGGGGCTCGCGCCGAGGCCGTTCGTGCGGCTGGCCGGCTGGCTGGGCGACCTCAAGGCGGCGGTCAGCGGCCGTGAGGGCGATGTCAACTCGGCTGCCACCACGATGTCGATGCTTGACCACAACTTCTCCTGCCGGCGGGCCCGCGAGGAACTCAGCTATTCGTTCCGGCCGATCGAAGACACCGTGCAGGATGCCTGGGATTGGTTCGTGGCCCGCGGCTACGCCGGCGAGGCCCGGCAGCGAACAGCCCTGGCGCGGTAACATCGACGGCGGTCTCCCTGCCGCCACCGATCCACCATGTCACACATCCTCGTGGTCGAGGACGAGGAACACCTCGCCTTCGGCATCAAGTTCAACCTCGAGGCCGAAGGACACGTCGTCAGCCTGGCCGGCGATGGCCAGTCGGCCCTCGAGCGACTGGCGGCTTCTTCCGACCCGCCGATCGATCTGGTGGTGCTCGACATCATGCTCCCGGGGATGAGCGGATACGCCGTCTGCCAAGAGATTCGCCAGGGAGGCAACAATCTGCCCGTCGTCATGCTCACGGCCCGCACCCTGGTTGAAGACCGGATTCGTGGCTTCGATGCCGGCACCGATGTCTACCTGCAAAAGCCCTTCGATCTCGAGGAACTCCTGTCGGTGATCCGCAATCTCCTGGCCCGCCGGGGCCGAGACGAGCGGAGCGGCGGCGGGGAGCCTGACACACCGCCGACCGAGGCTGTCTGCCGGTTCGGCTCGGCCACCGTGAACTTCGATACCTGGGAGGTGAGCGTCGGCGGCGAGCCGGTGCGGCTGACGAATCTCGAGATGAAACTCCTCAAATACCTCGTCGAGCACGAGGGCAAGGTCGTCTCCCGGAAGGAGTTGCTTGAAAACGTCTGGGGCCTGACCCGCGGCCCTGCCACGCGGACGGTCGACACGTTCATGCTCGCCCTGCGGAAGTATTTCGAGGCCGATCCCTCGAAGCCGGTCCACTTCCTCTCCGTGCGGGGCACGGGCTATCGGTTCGTGGCCGAGCCACGCTGAGTCGGCCACGCTCCGGCCGCCGGCTCAGCCGCCGAGCAGGGCGGCCGCGGCGGCGGCGGGATCGGCCTGCTTCAAGAGCGATTCGCCGACCAGCATCGCCTCGATCCCGGCCGCTTCGAGACGCTCGACGTCGGCCCGGGTCTTGATCCCGCTTTCCGCCACGAGGACCACGTCGTCCGGCACCTGCTCCCGCAGCGCCAGGACATGACCGAGATCGGTCGTCATCGTCTTGAGGTTCCTGTTGTTGACACCCACGAGCGTCGCCCCGAGGTCGAGCACGCGGGGGAGGTTTGCCTCGTCGTGGAGTTCGACCAGCGGTGTCATGCCCAGGTCGATGATCGCGGAATAGAGGCTCCGCAGGTGGCAGTCGTCGAGACACTCGGCGATCAGCAGCACCGCGTCGGCCCCGTGGACCCGGGCCTCGACCACTTGATAGGGGTCGACGACGAACTCCTTCCGCAAGACCGGCAGGCTGACCGCCGTCCGGGCCGCCTCGAGATCGGCGAGGCTGCCGCCGAAGCCCGCCTGGTCGGTCAGCACCGAGAGCGCGGCAGCTCCGGCCGCCGCATAGCCCGTCACGACCTCGGCAACGGTCGCCCCCGGCCGAATCTTGCCGGCCGACGGGCTTTGCCGCTTGAACTCCGCGATCAGCCGGATCGGCGGCCCGGCCGAGACCGTCGCGAAGAAATCCCGCACCGGCGGTGCTGCCGGCAACGCCGCCTCGAGCACGGCCAGCGGCACGCTCTCGCGGGTGACGGCCACTTCCCGCCGCTTGCGGTGCACGATCTCGGCGAGGATGTCGCTCATGCACAGAGTCTACCTGGCGGCTGCCTCGAGCGACCGCTGCCCGCCAAGACGCTAGTGCCGGAAGTGCCGCCGCGAGGTAAACACCATCGGGATCCCGGCCGCGTCGGCCGCCGCGATCACCTCGCCGTCTCGCTTCGATCCGCCCGGCTGCACGATCGCCACGACGCCCGCCCGGGCGATCAGTTCGATCGAGTCGGGAAACGGGAAGAAGGCATCGGAGGCGAGCACGCCGCCCCGCGCTCGCTCGCCCGCCTTCTCCAACGCGATCCGCACCGCGTCGACCCGGCTCGTCTGCCCGCTGCCCGCGCCGACCAGGCTCGTGCCGGCGCAGACGGCGATGGCGTTGCTGGTCAGCCGCCGGACGACCGTGAAGGCGAAGTCCAGGGCCGGGGTGAGGTCGGCCGGCGGGGCAGCCTTCGTGACAACCTGCCAGGCGGCCGGATCATCGCAGTCTTCGTCGGGCCGCTGCGCCAGAAAGCCACCGGCCACGCTCCGCAGTTCGAGACCAGCCGTCGGCTCCCAGGGATCGCCCCCCGGCATCTCGACCAGCCGCACGCTCGCCTTCCAGGTGGGCTTCGTGGTGAGCAGGTCGACCGCCGCGGCATCAAAGGCCGGGGCGGCGATCACCTCGACAAACAGCCCTGGTGCGGTGAGCACCTCCGCGGAGGCCAGATCCAAGGTGCGGTTGACCGCCACGATCGAACCGAAGGCGCTGGTGGGATCGGCCGCCATCGCATCCGCCAGCGCCGCAGCCGCGGTCGTCGCCGAGGCTGCACCGCAGGGATTGGTGTGCTTGATCACGACCGCTCCGGGATCCTGCAGCAGGCCGGCCAGCCGAGTCGCCGCATCGAGATCGAGGAGGTTGTTGTAGGAGAGTTCCTTGCCCGCCAGCTGCCGGAGGCCCGCCAGGCCGACGTGGGTGCCCAGCGGCGCGAAGAGGGCCGCCGACTGATGCGGGTTCTCGCCGTAGCGAAGCGGCTTCCGCTGCTCGATCTCGAGCGACATCCGGGCAGGCAGGGGCGGCTCGTCGTCTGGATCGGCGGCGGCGATGGGGCCTGCCGCCCCTTCGGGCCCCGCCACGAGCCCCGCATGCCGAGCCATCCAGCGGGCGATCACCGCGTCGTAGGCGGCCGTCCGCTCGAAGGCCCGGGCGGCCAGGAGCTTTCGCTGCGACAGCGTTGTCCCGCCGTTGCCCACCGCGGCGATCAGGTCGTCGTATTGCTCCGGCCCTGTCACGATCGCCGTGAAGGCATGGTTTTTGGCAGCCGCCCGGACCAGGCTCGGCCCGCCGATGTCGATCAACTCGATCGCCTCGTGCGGCAGGCAGCCGGGCCGGGCCACCGCCTCCTCGAAGGCGTAGAGATTGACCACCACCGCGTCAAACCGGCCGATGCCGTGCTCGGCCAACACTGCCATGTCGTCAAGCCGGTCGGCCCGGGCCAGGATGCCGGCGAAGACGTTCGGGTGGAGCGTCTTGACCCGGCCGTCGAGCACCTCGGGAAAGCCGGTCACCGCCGAGATGTCGACGACCTCCAAGCCGTGGCTGGCCAGGGCCCGGGCGGTGCCGCCGGTGCTGACCACCTCCACGTCGGCGGCCGCGAGGGCGGCCGCGAGCCGATGAAGGCCGGTCTTGTCGAACACGCTGACCAGGACGCGGCGGATCGGGAGGAGGTCGGGGGGGGGTGCAGGCGGGGGGGCGTCGGATTGCATG
>CALGAS010000059.1 GCA_937959175.1 uncultured bacterium
CCATGTCGGCCCCCTCGGTGATGTCGAGGGCCACCTCACGGAGGGCCTCGGCTGCGTTGGCCGGGTTCATCTGGTAGGTCTTTTTGTCGGCGAGGCCCTGTCCGGCGGCGGTGCCGAGGGCGGCGGCGCTGCCGACGGCGTCGCGGAAGGGACCGTAGAAGGCCGAGGCGTACTTGGCGGCGTAGGAGAGGATCGCCACGTCGTCCCGCCCTGCCTCGTCGAGCGACTCGCGGATCGCCCCGACGCGGCCATCCATCATGTCGGAGGGGGCGACCACGTGGCAGCCCGCCTCGGCGAGGACCACCGCCTGCCGGCAGAGCACCGCGACCGTTTCATCGTTTTGAATCTGCCCGTCGGCCAGGAGGCCGTCGTGGCCGTGGGTCGTGTAGGGATCGAGGGCGACGTCGCAGATGATGCCAAGCGCGTCTCCAAACCGTTGGCCGATCGCCCGCACGGTGCGGCAGGCGAGGTTCTCGGCATCGCAGGCGCGGGCTCCGTCGTCGCTCTTGAGGGCCGGCTCGACGACGGGAAAGATCGCGAGGGCGGGGATGCCCAGGCGAATCGCTTCTTCGGCGGCCCGCAGAACGCCCTCGACCGGGAGCCGCTCGACGCCCGGCATGCTCGGCACCGGGAGGGCCGCCTCGTGATCGTGGACGAAGATCGGCCAGATGAGATCGGCCGGGGTCAGCACCGTCTCGGCGACCGCCCGCCGCAGCCAGTCGTGCCGGCGGAGCCGCCGGAGGCGGGTGGTCGGGAAGGCTCCGAGCTGCTGCGGGTCGCTCATGCGCGGGAGTCCACAATGACCGCGGCGGCCAGGTCGAGGGCCGGCTCGTCGGTGTCGCCCCCGCGGGTCGCGATCGCACACGACTCCTCCGTCTCCCAGACGGCCACCCGGCGGGCGATGACGCCAAGGTCGGTCAGGACGTGCGGGGCGACGACCTCGAGGAGATAGCGGGCCATGTTCTCGGCGGTCGGGTTCCAGGGGAGGAGGAAGTATTTGGTCGGCTCGGCGAGTCTGACGGCGGCCAGGGCGGTGGCGTCCTCCTCCCAGAGGATGAAGGCGTGGTCCCAGTGGTCGTCGAGCCAGCCGAGCAGGCGACGCTTGATCAGCGAGAAGTCGACGACCCGGCCGACCGCATCGACCTCGGTTCCGCCGCCGGCCGCCTCGACCTCGACCTCGACCCGGTAGTTGTGGCCGTGGAGGTAGGCGCAGCGGCCCTCGTGGCCCAGCAGGCGGTGGCCCGCACAGAACCGGAGGCTGCGGAGGAGCGAGAGACGGGTGTCGGCCGGCTGCGGCATGGGCGAGCGGGGCGGGCGGAGGAGTGGGCTGAACGGCTGCGGTAGTCAGAACCAACGCGATTGTTCAATCATACCCCACTGACCGGCCGTGCGGAGCGATCCGAGGGCGGGTATCGTATGGATCATAGGGCCGATTCCCGAAGGTTCTGCGTCTCTTCCGGCTTCTCACTCTCCTCCCGCTCGAGCACACCGCAACCATGATCATCGTCACCGGCGGGGCCGGCTTCATCGGCTCCAACTTCGTGCTCGACTGGCTGGCCGCCTGCGACGAGCCGGTCATCACGCTCGACAAGCTCACCTACGCCGGCAATCTCGCCAACCTCGAGAGCCTCGCCGGCGACCCGCGGCACCGGTTCGTGCAGGGCGACATCGCCGACCGCGAGCTCGTTGAGCGGCTGCTCGCCGAGGATTCGATCCGGGCGATCGTTCACTTCGCGGCCGAGAGCCACGTCGACCGCTCGATCCACGGCCCGGAGGATTTCGTGGCCACCAACGTGGTCGGCACGTTCCGGCTGCTGGAGGCGGCCCGGGCCCACTGCTCGGGCCTCGCGGCGGCAGACCGGGAGGCCTTCCGGTTTCTGCATGTCTCGACCGACGAGGTCTACGGCACGCTCGCCCCCGACGATCCCCCCTTCAGCGAGACCAACCAATACCGGCCCAACAGCCCCTACGCGGCGAGCAAGGCGGCCAGCGACCATCTCGTCCGCGGCCACCATCACACCTTCGGCCTGCCGGTCGTGACCACCAACTGCTCCAACAACTACGGCCCCTGGCAGTTTCCCGAGAAGCTGATCCCGCTGTGCATCCATCGGGCGGTCTCGGGCGAGCCGCTGCCGATCTACGGCGACGGCCGTCAGGTCCGCGACTGGCTCTACGTCGGCGACCACTGCTCGGCCATCCGCCGGGCGCTGGAGGCGGGCCGGCCCGGTGAGGTCTACAACGTCGGCGGCTCGAGTGAGATGGCCAACATCGACGTCGTCACGATGCTCTGCGGAATCCTCGACGAGGAGCAGCCGCGGGCCGACGGCCGGTCGTATGCCGAGCAGATCACCTACGTCACCGACCGGCCCGGCCACGACCGCCGCTACGCGATCGACCATCGCAAGATCACCGCCGAGCTCGGCTGGCAGCCGGCCGAATCCTTCGCCTCGGGCCTCCGCAAGACGGTCCGCTGGTACCTCGATCACGCCGACTGGGTTGCCGACGTCACCAGCGGGGCCTACCGCGACTGGGTCGGCCGCCACTACGCCGGCAGCGACCCGGCGGCCGGAAAGCCGGAGGCCCGATCGTGAGCGGTCCGCGACGCATCCTCGTCACCGGCTCCTCCGGCCTGATCGGCAGCGAGGTGGCCAGCCACTTCGACCGCGAGGGCTGGGAGGTCCACGGGGTCGACAACAACCAGCGGGCGGTCTTCTTCGGCCCCGCCGGCGACACCCGCTGGAACCAGCAGCGGCTGGCGGCCGACCTCGAGCGATTCGAGCATCATGAGCTCGACATCCGCGACCGCGACGGCGTGCTCGCTCTGGTCGCCGAACTCAAGCCGGCCGCGATCGTCCACACCGCCGCCCAGCCCTCCCACGACCGGGCCGCAGCGATCCCCTTCGACGACTTCGACACCAACGCCGTCGGCACGCTCAACCTCCTCGAGGCTGCCCGCCGGGCCTGCCCCGAGAGCCCGTTTGCCCACATGAGCACCAACAAGGTCTACGGCGACGCCCCCAACGAGATTCCACTGGTCGAGCTCGAGACCCGCTGGGACTATGCCGACCCGGCCTATGCCCACGGCATCCCCGAGTCGTTCCAGATCGACCAGTGCAAGCACTCGCTGTTCGGGGCTTCGAAGCTGGCCGCCGATGTGATGGTCCAGGAGTATGGCCGCTACTTCGACATGCCGACCTGCTGCCTGCGGGGCGGCTGCCTGACGGGGCCGGCCCACTCGGGCGTCGAGCTGCACGGCTTCTTGAGCTATCTCGTCAAGTGCAACCTCGAGGGCCGCCGCTATACGGTCTTCGGCTACAAGGGCAAGCAGGTCCGCGACAACATCCATGCCGCCGACGTCGCCGCCTTCATCGCCCGCTTCATCGCCGCCCCCCGGGCCGGCGCCGTCTACAACATCGGTGGCGGCAAGGACAACTCCTGCTCGATCCTCGAGGCCTTCGAGCTGGCCGCCGCCCGGACCGGCAAGCCGATGGACTGGGTCTACGACGAGCAGGCTCGGGCCGGCGACCACATCTGCTACTACTCCGACCTGCGGCGGATGCAGGCCGACTATCCCGGCTGGAAGCCGGAGGTTTCGCTCGGCGAGACGTTCGACCAAATCGTCGAGGCCCACGCCCGCCGGGCCGCCGCGACCTGACGGACTCTCATGAAGATTCTGGTGACCGGCGGCTGCGGATTCGTGGGGGCGGCGATCTGCCGCCGGCTGCAGGTGATCCGCTCCGGGCTGGCGATCACCGTCCTCGACAGCCTCCGCCGGCGGGGCAGTGAGACAAACCTCGCCGAGCTCGAGGCCCGCGGGATCCGCGTCATCCACGGCGACATCCGCCTGCCGGCCGATCTCGAGGGCCTCGGGCCGGTCGACTGGGTGATCGACGCGGCGGCCGAGCCGAGCGTCTTGGCCGGGACCGGCTCCGGCGGCCAGACCGGCCGGCGGCAGCTCGTCGACCACAACCTCCTCGGCACGGTCAACCTGCTCGAGGCTGCCGCCCGCTGGCAGGCAGGCGTCGTGCTCTTGAGCACCAGCCGGGTCTATTCGATTCCGGCCCTGGTCTCGCTGCCGCTGGCGGAGCAGGCCGGCCGCGATGGGGGAGCGAGCTTCGGGCTCGATCTCGGCAAAGCCCTTCCGCCTGGCGTCTCGGCGGCCGGCATTGCCGAGGGCTTCTCGACCGCCCCGCCGGTCTCGCTCTACGGGGCGACCAAGCTCGCCGGTGAGATCCTGGCCTGTGAATATGCCCATGCCGCCGGCACGCCGCTGGTGATCGACCGCTGCGGCGTGATGGCGGGCGCGGGGCAGTTCGGCCGGGCCGACCAGGGGATCTTCTCCTGGTGGATCCATCGCTGGGCGGCCCGCCGGCCGCTCACCTTCATCGGCTTCGGTGGCCGGGGCCTGCAGGTCCGCGACTGCCTTCATCCCGATGACCTGGCCGATCTGCTCGCCCTCCAGATGGACGAGGCCCGCGGCGGAGAGCCGATCCTCGCCAACGTTTCGGGCGGAGCGGCCAGTGGCACGAGCCTGGCGGAACTCTCGGCCTGGTGCCGCCAGCGGCTCGGCCCCCACGAGGTCGCCGCCAGCGATGAGGCCCGCCCCTACGACCTCCCCTGGGTGGTGCTCGACCATGCCACCGCCACGGCCCGCCACGGCTGGCAGCCCGCCCGAACCGCGACCAGCATCTTCGAGGAGATCGCCGACCATGCCGAACGACACCCCGGCTGGCTCGACCGCTGCGGCGGCTGAGCCAGCGTCGGGAGTTTCGCCGGCTCCTGCCGGTGAATCCCCTGCCCGCCCGCTGGACAAACTCTCCGTCGTGATCCCGGCCCGCGACGAGGAGGGCTGCATCGTCTCGACGGTGGAACACCTCCACCTGGAGCTGGAGATGCAGGGGATCCCCCACGAGATCGTCGTCGTCGACGACGGCTCGACCGACTCGACCTGGCGGCTCTTGGAGCAGGAGACGGCCCGGATTCCCGAACTCGTGCCGGTCAAGAATCCCGGCCCCCACGGCTTCGGCCGGGCGATCCAGCGAGGCCTGGCCTCGTTCAGCGGCGATGCCGTCGTGATCATGATGGCCGACGAGAGCGACGACTGCCGTGACGTCGTTCGCTACTGGCGGCTGCTCGAGCAGGGCTGGGATTGCGTCTTCGGGAGCCGGTTTCTCAAGGGGGGCGGTGTGATCGACTATCCGCGGCTCAAGCTGTTTCTCAACCGGATGGCCAACTGGGTCATCAAGATCGTCTTCCGGATCCGGCTCAATGACACGACCAACGCCTTCAAGGCCTATCGCCGCGAGGTGATCCAGGGCTGCCAGCCGATCCTCTCCCCCCACTTCAACATCACCGTCGAACTGCCGCTCAAGGCGATCATCCGGGGCTACTCCTGGACAGTGATCCCGATCACCTGGCGGAACCGTCGCACCGGCCTTGCCAAGCTCAAGATCAGCGAGATGGGCAGCCGCTACTTCTTCATCGTGGCCTACGTCTGGCTCGAGAAGTACTTCAGCCGGGGCGACTACCGGCGGACCGATCCGTCGGCGCCGCCCGGCACCGAGGCCGAATCGGAGCAGCCCTCATGAAGATCGTGATCCTCGGGGCCGGCGGGCAGGTCGGCCGGGAACTGGCCCGGGTCCTGCCAGCGCTCGGCGAGGTGCTCGCCTGGGACCGCTCCCAGGCCGACCTTGAGCGGCCCGACGATCTGGTCGCCCGTCTGGCGGCCGAGCGGCCGGCCGCGATCGTCAACGCCGCCGCGTACACAGCCGTCGACCGGGCCGAAAGCGAGCCGGAGCGGGCGGAGCTGATCAACGCCACAGCAGTCGGCCGGATCGCCGCCGAGGCCCGCCGGCTCGACGCGGTGCTCGTCCACTATTCGACCGACTACGTCTTCGACGGCTCGCAGCCCGACTGCCGCCGCGAGACCGACGAGCCCGGGCCGTTGTCGGTCTACGGGGCGACCAAGCTCGCCGGTGAGCGGGCCGTCGCGGCCGCGGGCGGCCGGGCCTACGTCTTTCGGACGAGCTGGGTCTACGCGGCCCACGGCAAAAACTTTCTGCGGACGATGCTGCGGCTGGCCGGCGAGCGGGAGGAGCTGGCGGTGGTCGCCGATCAGATCGGTGCCCCGACCGCCGCCGCCCTGATCGCCGAGGTGACCGCCGAGGTGCTCGCCCGGGCGAGCGACCCGGCCCGGGCGGTTCCTCCTGGCCTCTACCATCTCGTGCCGCGGGGCGAGGTGAGCTGGCAGGGCTATGCCCGGTATCTGCTCGAAGTGGCCGGCGAACTCGGCTGGCCGCTCAAGGCCGGGCCCGCGGCCGTCCGGCCGCTCACAACCGCTGAATATCCGACCCCTGCCCGCAGGCCTGCCAACTCCCTGCTCTGCGGGGAGAAGCTGGAAA
>CALGAS010000060.1 GCA_937959175.1 uncultured bacterium
AGGGGACTGGCTCCGAGCGAAGCGAGGTGCCTGTACCCTTTTCCAACTCGACGACATACTGAATACGGGCCCACCCCGAAGCTGGCGAGGGAATCTTCGGATGGGCCGGGATTTCTCACCGGGTACAATGCGGGCATGGCTACAGCATCAACCCCCGTCTCCAGCGTGCCCGATACCCTCGGCCGGTTTGGCAGGTTCGGCGGCCGGTATGTGCCCGAGACGCTCTCGGCGGCGCTCGACCAGCTCGAGCAGGCCTATGACGAGGCCGTCCGCGACCCGGCCTTCGCCGCGGAACTCGACGGGCTCCTGTCGACCTTCGTCGGCCGGCCCACGCCGCTCTACTTCGCCGAGCGGCTCACGAAACACGCCGGGGGCGCCCAGATCTGGTTCAAGCGGGAAGACCTCAACCACACCGGCGCCCACAAGATCAACAACACGCTCGGCCAGGGCCTGCTGGCGATGCGGATGGGCAAGCGGCGGATCATCGCCGAGACGGGTGCCGGACAGCACGGGGTGGCCACCGCCACCGCCTGCTCACGGTTCGGGCTCGACTGCGTGGTCTACATGGGCGCCGAAGACGTCCGCCGGCAGGCGCCCAACGTGCGGGCGATGCGGCTGATGGGGGCCGAGGTTCGTCCCGTCGAGACGGGGTCGCGGACGCTCCGCGACGCGATCAACGAGGCGATGCGGGATTGGATGGCCTCAGTCGAAGACACGCATTACATCATCGGCTCGGTGGTGGGGCCGCATCCCTTCCCGCGGATCGTCCGCGACTTCCAGGCCGTCATTGGCCGGGAAACGGTCGAGCAGTGCCGCGGGCAGTTTGGCCGGCTCCCCGACGCCGTGGTCGCCTGCGTCGGGGGCGGCAGCAACGCCGCGGGCATGTTTCATCCGTTTGTCGACCACGAAGACGTTCGCCTCGTCGGGGTCGAGGCCGGCGGCCGCTCCGCGGATCCTGGCCACCATGCGGCGAGCCTTTCCTTCGGAGAGCCGGGCATTCTGCACGGCAGCCTGAGTTACGTGCTCCAGGACGGCGACGGTCAGACCAGTGATGTGCATTCGGTCTCGGCGGGTCTCGACTATCCCGGCGTCGGCCCCGAGCATTCGTACTGGCGTGATCTCGGCCGCGTCGAATACACGAGCGTCACCGACGGCGAGGCGCTCGACGCCTTCGACCTCGTGGCCCGCCGCGAGGGGATGTTGCCGGCGCTCGAGACCTCGCACGCCCTCGCCTGGGCGGCGACCGAGGCGGCCCGCCGGCCCGCCCACGAAATCATCGTCGTCTGCCTCTCGGGCCGGGGCGACAAGGACGCCGCCGAGATCGCCCGGCTCCGCGGCCTCGCGTCAGACGGAGGCCCCGTCTGACAGCCATGGCCGCTCCCGACTCTCCCCCGGCACCACCGATCGCCGCCCTCGAGGCGATGTTCGCCGCCAACCGGGCCGCGGGCAAAAAGGCCGTTGCCCCCTTCGTGACGGCCGGCGATCCCGACGCCGCCACGAGCGTGGCGGTGCTCGAGGCGCTGGACCGCGCCGGAGCGTCGCTCTGCGAACTCGGGGTGCCCTACAGCGACCCGATCGCCGACGGGCCGGTGATCCAGGCCTCCTACACGCGGGCCCTCGCCGCGGGAATCACGCTCGAGGGCGTGTTTGGGATCGCCCGCGAGGCGGCCGGCCGCGTCACCATGCCGATCCTGGCGATGGCCAGCTATTCGCTCGTCTTCCGGCGGGGCATCGAGCGGTTTGTCGCCGACGCGGTGGCAGCGGGGCTGGCCGGGTTCGTCGTGCCCGACCTGCCGGTCGAGGAGTCGGACGACCTCGACGGGGCCTGCCGGTCGGCCGGTCTGGCCCTCGTGCGGCTGGTCACGCCGACGACGCCTCCGGAGCGGGCAGCGGCGATCGCGGCCAAGTCGACCGGCTTTCTCTACTGCGTCTCCGTCGCCGGCGTGACCGGCGCCCGCACTGAGCTTCCCGCCGGGCTGATCGACCGGGTGAAGTGGCTCCGAACGCAGACCGACGTGCCGATCCTCGTCGGCTTTGG
>CALGAS010000061.1 GCA_937959175.1 uncultured bacterium
GAGGCCGGTGCCGCTCGCGAGGCCGTGCTCGACTGGCGGTTCGACGATCCCGCCGGGCTCGGTCGCGACGCCTCCGGCCGCGGCCACCATGCCCGCGTGTCGGTCGGCGCCGTCGACCGGCTCAGCCCCCGCGGGCTCGCGCGGGGGGCGCTCGTCCACGCCCTGATCAATGCGAATGAACTGCTGTATCTCGACTGAGTCTCCCGTTACCGAGGTTGCCGCCATGCCCCCGCTCTCCCGTCGTGAACTGCTCAGCCGCACCGGCGCCGGCTTCGGCGCCGTCGCCCTGGCCGGCCTGCTGGGCCGCTCGGGCCTGGCGTCCGCACCCCCGGCGGCCGGGGGCCCCGCGGCCTTGGCTCCGCGGCCCCCGCACGTCGGCGGTCGGGCCAAGAGCGTGATCTTCCTCTTCATGGAAGGGGGCCCGAGCCACATCGACCTCTTCGACCCGAAGCCGGCGCTCGCGAAGCTCGCCGGCAAGCCCGTGCCCGCCAGCTTCGAGCGGGTGATCACGGCGATGGGGGAGTTCGACTCGCCGATCCTCGCCTCGAAGCGGTCCTGGAAGCAGCATGGCCAAAGCGGGCTCTGGGTCTCCGACTGGCTGCCCCACATCGCCACCCAGGCCGACGAGCTGGCCGTGATCCGCTCCTGCTGGACCAATGGCATCAACCATTCCGGCGGGGTCTGCCAGATGAACACCGGCATCCAGTTCGCGGGCCGGCCGTCGCTCGGCAGCTGGGTGACCTACGGCCTGGGCACGGAAAACCAGAACCTGCCCGCCTTCGTGGTGATGCAGGACCGCGAGGACGTCGTGGTCAACGGCCCGCGGAACTGGGCCGCGGGCTTCATGCCGGCGGTCTACCAGGGGGCGGCCCTGGCGGTCGAAGGCCCCCCGTTTCCCAATCTCGCTCCCCCGGCCGACGTCGGCCCCGCCCAGCAGCGGCTCGCCCTCGACTACCTGCAGGCCCGCAATCGCCGCCATCAGGAGCGGGGCGGCGAGAACAGCGAACTCGACGCGCGGATCCGCTCCTACGAGCTGGCCTTCCAGATGCAGGCCCACGCCCCGGAGGCGGTCGATCTCTCCCGGGAGACCGCCGAAACGCAGGCCCTCTACGGCCTCGACGACGAGGCCACCGCCCCCTTCGGCCGCAACTGCCTGCTGGCCCGGCGGCTCGTGGAGCGGGGCGTGCGGTTCGTGCAGTGCTACCACGGGGCCGGGAGCAAGTGGGACGCCCATCAGGGCATCGAAAAAAACCACGCCAAGATGTGCCGCGAAATGGACAAGCCGGTGGCGGGCCTGCTCGCCGACCTGCGGCGGCGGGGGCTGCTCGACGAGACGCTCGTGGTCTGGGGGGGCGAGTTCGGCCGCACGCCGCAGAGCGAGAAGGGAGACGGCCGCGACCACAACCCGACCGGGTTCACGATGTGGATGGCCGGCGGCGGCGTCCGCGGTGGCACGGTGCACGGCACAACCGACGAGATCGGCCTGCATGCCGTGGAGAACCGCCTGCACGTGCACGACCTGCACGCCACAATTCTTTATCTGATGGGCCTCGACCACAAGCAGTTGATCTACTATCACGCGGGCCGGCCCGAGCGGGTCGACGCCAACGAGGGGCACGTCTACGAGGCGATTGCCTCGTGAGCCGCGGGCCAACAGCATGGAGCAGGCGTCGGCGTTCGACCCGCGTGCCGCTCGCGTGGAGGCTTTCGGATGACGACTGTTCATACCGCGACGCATCGCGGCGCTCGAGATGGCTCCCCGAACCGCCGTGGCGGAAGGCCCGGGAATCGTACTCGCCGAACACGGCCGCGTTGAGCACGTGACCGTGCAGGCCGCCGCGGCGACGCCGGCCGAGCAGACCGCCGCGACGGAACTGGCCACCTACCTTGCCCGCATCACGGGGGCAGATTTTCGGATCGTCCCGGAGTCAGCCGATGCCGCCCTCTCGAAGACCGTGTATCTGGGCTGGACGCAGTCTGCCGCCGCTTACAGCGTGGCATGCGAACAGCTCGACGAGGAAGAGTGGCTGGTGCGGCCCGCCGGCGACAACCTGATCGTCACCGGCGGGTGAACGCGTGGCGCGGTCTACGCCGCCTGGGAACTGCTGGAGCATTTCGGCTGCGTGTGGGCGGCCCGCGAAGCGGAGCTCGTGCCCCGCAAACCGACGCTCACCTTCTCCGGCACGCTGGGGACTCCCAGGCTCGATGTACAGGGTGCCTACGACCAGACGGCCGATGCCGCGGGGAACACCTACGACGTGTATGTTTCCGCGAAATGCACCGGCCCGATCTACATCGACGGGAGCACCGATAGCGACAACGGCTTCTGGCTGGATCGGGTGATCCCGGTGCGGGAGTCACCCGCCGGCCACGGCCCGGATCGGTGAGCCGTCGAGGCTGGGCGTGGGCGTGTCCATGCCGAGCATCCGGATGCCTTGCGAGACGAGGTATCGGGCGGCGTTTTGCGTCAGTGACGGAAAGTCGCTGTAGAAGTTCTCGGCTCCGAACTGCCGGTGCCAGCCGGTCTCATAGATGATCTTCGCGCCGCGCGTGAGCACCGCCTCGTGCGGGCGGAAATCGTCGGGCGTGATCTCCTCCCGGGGCGGAGCGTGGCAGTCGTGCCGTGGGGCACGATCTACAGGTTGGGATCCATCGGGAAGGTCTGCTGGCCGTGGACCAGCGGATGGGAAAGATCGACAAGCGGCATGGCGGGGCTCCTGTCAGTCGTGAAGGTCGGGCTTCGGTGATCGGCTTCGATGCGTAGGGCTCTGCATGCTGCTCACTTCATCACTGTGCCGCCCGTGTCTTGTCGGCGAACGGCTCAGGGTGTAAGATTCTTACCAGTATTGGTAAGAATCCAGGGAGTGCACGCGATGAAGATCACATCCAAAGGCCAAGTCACGATTCCGCAGGAGTTGCGGGAACGCGCCGGACTGATGCCCGGCTGCGAAGTCGAGTTTTGCCAGGCCCGAGACGGTCGCGTCTTCATCAAGAAACTCAAGGGCGTCAGCCGGGGCCGCAGCATCGTCGACCGGCTTCGCGGGCAGGGGAGCGTGAGGATGACGACCGAAGAGATTCTGAATCTCACCCGGGGAAGGTGACCCCCTTCGATGGCCGTCTTCGTCGATTCCTGCGTGCTGCTCGATGTCTTCACGGAAGACCCAACGTGGTTCGAGTGGTCAGCCGTCGCCCTCGAAAAAGCGGCTGACGAGGGGCCGCTGGTGATCAATCCAGTCGTGTATGCCGAGATATCCGTACGGTTCGAGCGCATCGAGGAGTTGGAATCCTTACTCGCGCCGAGTGGCTTTGACCATCGTTCCATTCCGCGTGAAGCCGCGTTTCTCGCCGGCAAGGTCTTTCTGCGGTACCGCCGTGCTGGCGGGCGGAAGGTTGTGCCGCTGCCCGATTTTCTGATCGGGGCCCATGCAGCCGTCGAGCGTTTGCCGTTGCTCACCCGCGACGACCG
>CALGAS010000062.1 GCA_937959175.1 uncultured bacterium
ACTCACCGACCTTGCCGGTGATGCCCTGACAGATGACGCGGGTGTCGCGGTTGACGAGGATGCTCATGAGTGGGAAAGCCGAAAGCGGAAAGCCGGGGGCCGGCGGGATGGAAAGGGAGGACGGGGGTCAGGCCTTGCTGGCAGCGACGACCTTCTGGGCTGCGTCGGTCAGGCCGTCGGCGGTGATGATGGACGTGCCGCTCTCGGCCAGGATCTTCTTGCCTTCCTCAACCTCGGTCCCCTCCAGCCGCACCACCAGGGGCACGCTGAAGCCGACGGTCTTGGAGGCTTCGACGAGGGCGGTGGCGATCGTGGTGCACCGCATGATCCCGCCGAAGATGTTGACCAGGATCGCCTTGACGTTGGCGTCGGAGAGGATGATCCGGAAGGCCTCGGTCACCTGGTCGACGTCGGCGCCGCCGCCGACATCGAGGAAGTTGGCCGGCTCACCGCCGTGGAGCTTGACGAGATCCATCGTGCTCATCGCCAGGCCCGCCCCGTTGACGAGGCAGCCGATCGTGCCGTCGAGCTTGACATAGGAGAGGCCCGCGGCGGCGGCCCGGATCTCGGCCGGCTCCTCCTCCGCCTCATCGCGGAGGGCCAGAACGTCCTTGTGGCGAAACAGGGCGTTGTCGTCGAAGGTCATCTTGGCGTCGAGGGCCACGAGCGTGCCATCCTTCGTGAGCACCAGCGGATTGACCTCGAGCAGCGAGGCATCGAGCGAGACAAAGGCCCGGCAGAGCTTCCGAAAGAAGGCCTCGGCATACCGCCAGGAGGCGGTCGGCAGCTCGAGCTTCGAGGCCAGGAGCCTGGCCTGCCAGCCGGCCAGGCCGCGGTCGGGATCGAAGGGCTCCGAAAGAATCAGCTCGGGCGTCGTAGCGGCCACCTCCTCGATGTCCATCCCGCCGGCGGTGCTGGCGATCAAGACGGGCGAGCCGGCGGCCCGGTCGACGAGGATCGCGCAGTAGAGCTCGCGGTCGATGTCGCAGCCGCTCTCGACGAAGACCTGGCGGACGGTCTGGCCGGCCGGGCCGGTCTGGATCGTGACGAGCGTCTGATTCAAGAGGCCTGCCGCGATCCGCTCGGCGTCGGCGGCGCTCTTGGCGAGTTCGACTCCTCGCTGGCCGGTACCCGGCACCTGCCCCTTGCCGCGGCCGCCGGCGTGGATCTGGGCCTTGACGGCGCAGACCGGCGTGCCGAGGGCGGTGAAGGCGGCGGCGGCTTCGACCGGCGTCTTGGCGACCTGGCCGGCAAGAACTGGCACGCCGGCGGTCCGGAGGAGGTCTTTGGCCTGAAACTCGTGAATCTTCATGAACGGGCCTCGTGCCGAAGGGCAGGCGTCGGCGATGTCGTGAGAGCCGCCGCCAGGCAGGAAATATCGCAGGAAACGCCGGTCCTGCAACCCGTGGTGCCACAGCCGCCGTCACGCTCTGATGGCATCGGGGGCGGCGAATTTTTTGGTGATTTGCGGAACGAAAGCAGGGCTGGTTATGATCCTGCCTGACATGGGGGTCGAGGGATCAGTTCTCCTGTGGCGACGAATGGTCGTTACCGGTGGCCGCTCTCACACGACTTGCCTATCACGTTTTGAAGGCGTCGCAGAGGCAGAGACTTTCTGGCGGCGATGACTACTTACTCAATACCACCACAATAGGTGCAGCAATGATGGAAGGTGTTTTTCTGTTGGGCGCGTCGATGCCCGACCTCTCCGTGTTTCAGTACAACGCCGTTGACAACATCTTTTCGATGACCGTCGCGACGATGGGGGCAGCCGCCCTCTTCCTCTACATGTCGCGGGCCCATGTCGATCCGGAATACCGGCCGGCCCTGCTGGTCTCGGGCCTGGTGGTGTCGATCGCCTGCTACCACTACTTCATGATTCGCCACAGCTGGCACGGTGCCTACTCGCTGGCCGACGGCGGCTACAAGGGAACCGGGGCGGCCTTCAACGACTTCTACCGGTATGCCGACTGGATTCTGACCGTGCCGCTGTTGATGGTCGAACTGGTGGCCGTCCTTAGGCTCCAGGCGTCCAAGGCCTCCAGCCTGCTGACACGTCTGGTGGTCGCTGCGGCCTTGATGATCGCGCTTGGCTATCCGGGAGAGGTGATTTCTGACCCCGAGCGGTGGACCGAGCGGGTGATCTGGGGCGGGCTCTCGTCGATTCCGTTCTTCTACATCCTCTATGTGCTCTGGACGGAACTGACCAAGTCGCTCGACAGTCAGCCGCCCGCGGCCCGCAAGCTGCTCGAGATCGCTCGGCTCGTGATCCTGATCACCTGGGCTGTCTATCCGATTGCCTACGCTCTGGGCGGCACGCCCGAGGCGTTGGCGGCGAAGTCCGGCCAGGCTGATGCAGCCAGTGCCATCGTCGGGGCCAACGGCGTCGTCGGCCTTCAGATCGGTTACGCGATTGCCGACATGACCGCCAAGGCGGGCTTCGGCGTGCTGATCTATCTGATCGCCAAGGCGAAGAGCA
>CALGAS010000063.1 GCA_937959175.1 uncultured bacterium
CGGCTCATCTTGTAGCTCTGTAGGAAGATTTCTTTGCTGCTGATCGCCTCGTACTTGCGGGCAAGCGACGGGCTGAACTCGTGCAAGACGTGAATTGCCTTGGCAAAGCCCGGCAGGTCTCGGCAGTAGTCTGCCAGGAAGCGGGTCTCCCGCTCGGCGAAGGCCGTCGCCTCCTCGTATTGGCCGTCTTGATTGAGCAGCATGGCCCGGTGGTAGATGTGGGCCTGCCACTGTTCAGCCACGATCCTGGCGAGCTCCCGATTGCGAGGCTGATCCACGCAGGACTCGGCCCTCTCGAACCGGACTGCGACCGGTGGCACCTCGCATGCCTGGTGAGCCTCGCTCTCCGGGCTCTTCCAGCGGGCCGAGATGGCGACAGGAATGGTCTCGGCGTTCTTTCCGGCAGGGAACGTCAGCTTGACGACAAGCTGGCGGCTGCCACCGGCGATCAGGGAACCGGCCAGGATCTCACATCCCTCGGCATCGCGGTTGAGCGGGGTGGTGCCGTAGAGTTCGGCCTCGACGCCCGTCGGGAGCCGGAGGGCAAGCTCGAGGTCGTCCACGGTGGTGGCGAGGGCGTCGGTCAGTTCGGCGAACATGATCTCGGCGATCTCCTCGGGCCGTTCGGCGTCGTGCATCCGCCCGCCCCCCGCCTCGGCGATCGCCTGGAGTTGCACCGGGGAATACTGCTGGCCGATCCCGATGGTCGAGCTGAACACGCCCCGCTTCCGCAGTTCGGAAGCGTGGTGGGATAGCTGCCGGGGATCGGTCTCTCCCCGGTTGGCGTGCCCGTCGGAGAGCAGGAGCACATGGTTCCGCTCACTGGCCTCGGTGGCGGCCCGGCGGGTCGCCACCGCCTCGCAGCCACCGGTCCAGCCGCCGAAAAGGTCGGTGCATCCGCGGGTCGTCAGCGGCCGAATGGCTGCGGTCAGCGTCTCTCGGCCGGCGGCATCGAGCCGGACCGCTTCAGCGTGGCAGACGACGTCGTCGGCAAATGAGATAAGCGAGAGATGATCGCTGGCCGCCAGTTTGTCGAGCAGCGCGACCGTCGCCCGTTTCGCGGCGTCGAGCGGGTGTCCCGACATCGAGCCGGAGGCATCGATGACGAGCCCGAGATTGATCGGGTCACGCGGCTTGTCGGAGGGAGGGAGCAGGGGAGCCTTGATGCTGATTACGAGATAGCGGACGGAGCCGCCTTCGACATTGACGATCTCACGATCGAAGGCAGCTGTGATTTCGGGAGCGGCGGGCTGGTTGGTGGCTGAAGCGATCATTTGCGGGGTCCTTTCGTGAGCAGGAGGCGAAGGGCGTCACCGATTCGATGGAGCTGGGCAATCTGGTCGGATCCAAAGCTTCCCCGGATGGAGAGCTCGATGTCGGGCGTGAGGGGCAGGCGATACCAGTGCTCGCCACGGACGCCTCGCGACGCGGACGAAAGTCCGGCGAGCTTGACGAGGGCCCGGGCGGCCTCTTCAAGCGCGGGGAGTTGGTCATCGAACCCGCCGGTCGGCGGTTGCGCGTATGTCCGATGCTCGAATGCGACGTGGTGGTGAGCGGTCTGCTTCTCGCGGAGTTGCTGCAGGTAGTCGATGGCGGAGGATCGGGGCAGTTGAACGGCGGGATCGATGGCACGGTCGAGGACGGCACTGATCCGGAGGCGGCCGTCGGCCAGGCCGCGGAGTTCAGACGGCGCCAGTTTGTGCAGCAGCATTCGGATCTGGTCGAGCGTGAGGCTGCGGTCAGCGTCGCGAATCAACTGGAGCACTTTCAGGCGATCGACTGCTGCCCGCGGGTAGCGGGCCCCGCGTCCGAGGGATTCCGGTCCTGGAATCAGCCCCTTTTTGACGTAGCTTCGGATCGTCCGCGGCTCGACACCGGCTTCCGAGGCGAGCTGATGGATCGAGAAATCCCCATCTTCAGCGGCAGCGTCGGCGGGCATCTCGTCGGTCATGCCCTGAGTATAAACACGGCAAGCCGCCGTGTCAAGATGCCGCGATTATTTTATCCATTTTGATGCGGGGCAGGAGCAGTGTTGCGGCGGCCCGGGCTGCCATCAGCAGCCAGTTCGGTGTATTTGCGGGCGTTCCCCCGAGCGAGAGCGACCGGATATTTCCGGGCGTTGTCGGCGAGCTTGCTGGTGATTGCCGCGGCGACGTCGATCTCGAGTCGGTCGGCCATCAGCAAGGCAAACATGAAGACGTCGG
>CALGAS010000064.1 GCA_937959175.1 uncultured bacterium
GATCACGATCCTTTTCGCCCGGCCGCTCCCGCCGATTCCCGGTGACGACTCCTATCTGATGCTCGACGCTCTCGGCGGCGTCTGTCTCTACATCGAGAGTGGCCGCGAGCCCGATGCCCGCCTGGGCGTGCTTGGCTGGCTGCTCGGCGGCGAGGCGGCCCGCAGTCTGGCCGACCGCAGCGACGACGCCCTCGTGGCGGCTGCCCTCGAGACGCTCCCACCGGAGCTGGCGTCGCTCGCCGGCGACGTCCTCGAGGCCCGCGTACACCGCTGGCCGGGAGCCGTCAGCAGCCTGCCCGGCGGCTGGCAGCCGCTCTCGCTTGATGAGCGACATCGCCCGGCGGCCGCCACGCATCCCAATCTGCTCGTGGTAGGAGACTATCTTTACGACACGACGCTCAACGGCGTGCTCGACTCGGCCGAGCACGCCGCCGGCTGCCTGGCGGCAACATGGGGCTGCAATCCGACCACGCCGAGCGGCCCCAGGAGGACATGATGAGCCAGGACAGCGGCGACGCTCAAAGGACGTATCGACAGCCGCACGACGCCCCCGCCACGATCGCGAGCGGGACCAACTCACCAGGGTCATCGTTGCCCGCCGGCCTGCCGGCCGGCTCGACCATTGAGCGAATCCAGTTCGAGTCCGGCACGTTTGAAATCCTTCAGGTGCCGGTGCCGGAGACCGAGCCGTCGTCGCTCGCAGCCGCCGAGGCAGCCACCGGGCCCGCCGCGACCGCGACAGCCTGGGTGACCGAGCAGCTCGCGGCACCCGACGCAGCTACGAAATCGCCGGCGGGATCGGCCACGCCGCCGGTGGTGGCCGTGCCGCTCTACGGCTGCCATGTCGTCTGGGCGAGAGGCCGCGGGGCGGTGATCGGGTCGACCGCGCGGCTGCCGCTGCTGGGGGCCGCGCTGGCTGACTTCGCCCGCTGCGAGGACCGCCTCTGCAAGGCAGAGCAGCAGGCCGCGGGCCTGCTCGACGCAGCCAACGCCGACGCGCCGCTTGCCTTCAACCTCGGCGATCGCTCGCTCGGCCGGCAGCCCGAGTTCGCGGCACGCTTCGGCGAGACGGTCGACCTGCGGCGGCGGCTGGCGCTGCTGGCACCGACGGTGCATGCCCCGCCGGTGCATCCGCCCACGCTCGGCAGCCAACTGGCCGAACGGCTTCGCGATCGCACCCGGTTGCCCGACCGGCTGGAGTTGGTGACCGAGCGGGTCGAAATCGCCGGCGATGTGTACGAGGCCTGCGGCCAGCGGGCCAGCGACCTGGCGATCGCCCGTCGGCAAATCGGCCTGGAGTGGGCGATCGTCGTCCTCTTGGTGATCCAGACGGCCCTGATCGTCGTCGAACTGCTCTCCTGGGGCGCTGGATCATGACTCTGCCCGCCGTCGGGCGGCAGGCTTCGGTCGATCTCCTGCGGGCGGTCGCCATCGTGCTGATGGTGGTCGTCCACTTCGTCGAGAACCTCTCGGGCTGGTGGGGCGACGCCGGGGGCACCTTTGCCGGCGTGCACCGGGTCTGGTGGCTGCCGACGGGATTCGCAGCGCCGATCTTCACGTTTCTCTCTGGGATGAGCTACCGACTCTGGCTGGCCGTGCGCCAGGAGCGGCAGCGGAGCGAGGAATCAATCGCCAAGGGGACGGTTCGCCGCGGCCTGTTCCTGATCGGCCTCGGCTTCGCCTTCAACGTGCTGATCTGGCTGCCACAGGATGTTTTCAACTGGGACATCCTCACGCTGATCGGCTTCGGCCTGCTCGCCCTCGAGGCGGCCCGGCGGATGCCCGACTGGGTGGTGCTCTTTGCAGCGGTCCTCGTGGCGGCAGTCAGCCCGGCGATGCGGGCGGCGGCCGGCTATGCCGACTTCTGGCAGGCGGGCTACTTCGACTACGAGTTCAACATCGCCGAGGTCGGCCTCGGCTGGCTTGTGACCGGCTACTTCCCCGTCTTTCCCTGGCTGGCCTATCCCTTGGCCGGCTACGGGCTCGCGCCGTGGCTTTTCGACCACCACCGAACCGGCTTGCTGACGGCCGTCGTCCTCGGAGCAACCGCGACGTTCCTGGTCGTTGCCTGGCCCGGCCTCCCGGCGGTCATCACGGGCAACGCGGCCCGGGCGTGGACGATGTTTCCGGCCAGCACCGCCTATCTGCTCGGCACGCTCGCGAC
>CALGAS010000065.1 GCA_937959175.1 uncultured bacterium
GGGACGGTGCCGCTGGTCGGCGGGCCCGGCACACCGCTGCAGGTCGGGCACCGCGCTATTGGGCGTGTTGACAGTCATGAACTGGGCGCATGCCTCATCGTCGTTGAGGATGTCACCGCGGAAGTCGAACCATCCGTTCTCGACCGCCATCCGCACCTCGCTCATCAGCATGGTGTTGGAGAGGCCGTCACGGAAATGGGCGAACGTGCTCGTGCGGTTCTGCCCAAAGGGACTTTTGCGGTAGCCGCCCGAGTTCTGGGCGAAGTTGCCGTTGCCCCAGTTGAGCACGTAGTTGCCGCGGGAGCGGGTGTGGGAATCGGCGGGCGGCTGCCACATGCCGACGCGATCGCTCGGGCAGAAATACATCGGTAGTTGGACGCGGGAATACACCTCGTTGCCGACGACACTGGTCTTGTGGAATGGCCGCTCGAAATCGTAGGCCTCGAACAGCGGCAGCTGGTCCATGTAGGGCCAGAGAAACGGCACGAAGCTCGTCCGCGGTGACGAGATCACGGTCGGCAGCCGCCCCAGATTCTCGTGGTGGGCCTGCATCGCGAGGCCCCACTGTTTGAGATTGTTGAAGCAGCCCGTTCGTCGGGCCGACTCCCGCGCCGACTGGACCGCGGGCAGGAGGAGCCCCACGAGCAGGCCGATGATCGCGATCACGGCCAGCAGTTCGACGAGGGTGAACCCACGGCGAGAGGTGGTGGGAGTCATGGTGTTGGGTGCGGATGGTGGTGGGTGGCGTCATCCCCTCGCTTCCGCGAGGGGCTTTTGGTGTTCACAAGCCCCCGGCGGCAGCCGGGGGACAACGCGTTGCGACTACGAACGACGCCGGCGACAGCCGTAGGCCACCGCGGCCATGCCGAGGGCCGCCAGGGCAAACGCTCCCGGCTCGGGCACCACCACTACCTGCAGACTACCGGCCTGGAGGTAGGCCGACTTGCCGCCGCCGATGTCAGCAGCGTTGCCCGCTCCGACGTTGAAGGCATTCGTGAGGTCGAACGTGGCGGATCCCCCCAGCAGCGTGTAGGTGCCGGCCGAGACGACCGTGCCATCGAGGCCGAGAATGTCGTCGATCCCGAAACCGTTGAACGTCACCGTGCCCGAGTTGACCGTCAGGGAAGAGGTGAAGTCGAGCTTCGAGTCGCCGCTGAAGACGAGGCTGCCGATGATCGAGCCGGCCCCACCCAGAGACTGGCTCGCCGCGATCGTGAGTCCGCCGGCCAGCGACGAGACGTCGAAGGTCGCCCCGCTGGCCACGCTGATCGCATTCGAGCTCGCAAGGCTTCCGGTCGAGCCGAGCTTGAGCGTGCCGGTGGAGACAGTGGTGCTGCCCGTGTACGAGTTGGAGCCCGAGAGCGTGAGCACGCCCGCACCCGTCTTGATAAGCGACCCCGCCGACGCGCCGTCGGCGATTGGTCCGGCAATCGTGTGGCCAGTGCCGCTCGTGCCAGCGCTCAGGACCGTCGCATTCCCGACGAGATTGAACCCGATATTTGCATCGACAGTCGAGCCGGTGCCGAACGACATCGCGAACGTCGCCCCGTCGTTGATCGTGAGAAAATCGCTTACGAGCGTGGGCGGCTCTGGCATGCTGCCGCCGCCGAACCAATCCAGCGTGCCCGAGTTGATCGTGGACTTGCCGGTGAAAATGTTGTTGGCAACCCCGGTAGAGCCAAGCGCCAGGGTGCCGGCGCCCTCCTTGACGAGGTCGCCGCCGTTGGACTGAAACCTGTTCCAACCGGGAGAGCCGCCAGAGATCCCGAAACTGAGCGTGGCTCCGCCGATGACGTCAATCGTGTTGGTGCCGGAGGCGAGATTGACGCCACGAAGATCCCCCGAGGCGCTCGCGCCGGTGTAGTTGATCCGCCCGCCGTTCATCTGGATGAACGTCGTCGCGGGGCTGGCGGGGTTGTTGGTCTGGTTGCCCCAGACGCCGTTGGTGGCTGACAGGTTCCACGATCCGACTTCTACCGTGCCCTCGTTGATCGCAACCACGCCCGTGAAGGAGTTGGCGGCGGAGAGCGTGAGCGTGCCGGCCCCGGATTTCGTCACGGAACCCGTGCCGGAGATCACGCCCGCGAGAATCTGGGCCGCGTCGGTACCCACGACCAGCTCACCCGCGTTGGCGATCGTGCCGGCGTAGCTGCCGCTGCCGAGCACGCCGTTGCCAGTGAGCTCGAGCCGGCCGGCGGAGATCGTCGTGTCGCCCGAATACGTGTTGCTTCCCGAGAGCGTGAGCGTGCCCGAGCCGACCTTCGTGAGGGCAATGGAACCGTTCAGACTGCTATAAGAGTCTTGAATGACACCCGAGAATGTCGTGCTCGTGTCGTCGCCGCCGACGCTCAGCGTTTGGGTGCCCCCAGACTCCGACCGCACCGTGCCGCCGCCCGCAAGGGAGCCCAGGCGGACCGTACTGCTGCCACCGTTTCTCCACAGCGTGAGAACCGCCCCAGAGTTGAGCGTGACCGCGGAGCCGAGGCCGTTGCTGCCGCCGCCGAGGGTCGTGGTCGGATCCAGGTTGAGCTGCAACTCGCCTGCCTGCACGGTGACCGGCCCGCTGAACGTGGAGGAACCCACGATGAGGAATCGGGCACCATTGGGGTTGTCGATCGTGAGCGGGCCGCTGCCCGAGATGCTCGAGCCTGAGATATGGACACGCCCGGAGTTACGGCCCACGCCGGTCAGCTGGATCACACCGCCTCCCGCAGCCAGCTCGATTCCGCGCGGGGTGGCGGGCGGGTCGACGGCGGCGCCCGTGTAGCGGAGCGTGCCCGCGGTCGTGGCGGAGCCAAGGACGACGTTCGCCGCACTGTTGCCCAGCGGGCCGTTGGTGCTCACGTTGTTCCACGAGTTGATCGAGAGCACGCCCTCGGCCACGGTCAGCGAACCCGTGAACGTGTTCGCTCCGGAAAGCGTGAGCGTGCCAGAGCCAAGCTTCGTGAGATTCGGGGCCGCGCCGCTGATCACGCCGGATACTGAAAGCGATGTCGTGCCAGCGCCGTTGTTAGC
>CALGAS010000066.1 GCA_937959175.1 uncultured bacterium
GAGGGATATCGATCGGCGTCGGGAAGCGGGCGAGGATGCGGCTGGCTTCCAGCCTGGCCGCGTCGGCCCGCGGCAGACCGGTCGCCACGAGATCCGCTTCGACGTCAGCTGCGGCATCGGCCGGCACCTGAATCCAGAACCCGTCGCGCCCCTGGCCTTCCACGCGGACCACCCGGACTGCCGTCCCACCGATGCTGGCAGGCTGGTGACTGAGGGCGGCGGCAGGTGGTGGTTCGCCGGTCAGGCCGGCCACCGCCTCGGCCGCCGCCGCGCCGCCCACGAGCAGCGTGGCAGTGGCGTCCGGCAGTCGCTCGATTTCGACCGCCTCCCGGATGTGATAGTGCTCGAGGTGATCGCGGAGCCGCTGGCCCTGGCCGGCCGCCGTCACGAGCACCAGGCGCTCGGGCGTCCGCAGGACCGTGGTCAGGGCGATCACCCAGCCCTTGGCGTCGGTGAAGAAGGTTTCGCTACCCTCGCCGTGCTCGAGGCTGGATACCGCCGTGGTTGCAAAGTTGTCGACAAAGCGAACCGCGTCGCCTCCGGTGGCCGTGACGATGTCCAGGTGCAGCGGCGTCCAGGAAGCATCTGCCGGCGGATCTGGGACAACGGCCCGACGGGCCCCGGGGGCGACTGGCGGATCGGATCGGGAGGGGGCGGACATGGTGTGAAGGCGACCGGATCGCCGCTTGGCATGGCGGATATCCAATCGTTTTAGGCTACCAGGCCCGTGTGCCACCGGGGATTGGGATTTTTTTTGAACCCGGCGCGAACGATCGGCCGGCCAGCCCCGTATTCCCTGCTAGCCGCGACAGACCGTCGCACACGGAAATCCCGGGTGAAAGCCCGCCTTTTCGGGTTTGGCTGGACGCGGCTCGTAGGCTTGAACGTGCGGATGATCCGGCAAGGCGTCACCCGCGGCGACAGGCCATCACGCGATTCGTCATCGAGTCTTCGGTTCGCGTTTCCCATTCACACGCTTCTGCGGGCATCGTGCGCGCCGAGGGTGAGGGGGCAACCGAGGCTCACGACCGGGCAGAGGAGGCAGCGAGCATGGCCACTGTGGATTGCGATCGGGAATGCCGCGACGACTTCGATGATTTCGACGGTCCCTTCGGGGATCCGGCAGCCGTCGCCGATAGCGACTATTCCGATGCCAGTCGGGCTGCCGGCGAGGCCGCCGGTGCGAACGGGAGCAAGGAAGTTGTCCTGCACCGCATCGCCGAGGTCCGGCAGCAGCAGCGTGTCACCCTCCGAAATGTCGCCCGCCGGCTCGGCCTTCCTCTACCGCTTGTCCGCAGGCAGGAGCGGGCCGACTGCGACCTGCGGCTGTCGGATCTGCTCCGCTGGCAGGAGGTGCTCGAAGTGCCGATCGCCGAACTGCTTGTCGAGGGCGACGGCCAGCTCTCGGGGCCGGTTCTCGAGCGGTCGCGGATGGTGAAGCTGATGAAGACGGCCGCCGCGATCAGGGAGCGATCCCGGGAGCCTTCGATTCAGCGGCTCTGCGGCATGCTCGTCGATCAGATCCTGGAGATCATGCCGGAGCTCGCCGATGTCTCGCCCTGGCACAGCGTCGGGCAGCGGCGGACGCGGGATGAACTCGGCCGGGCCGCCCGGATGATCGTGTCGGAAGACACCTTCCAGGCCCGCTGAGGCCGCGAGCGAGTTGCCTTGTGTCGCCACGGGCGGCTGTCTACGATCCCGCCGATGGCCCCGCTGCCGGTCGGCAGGTCGCCCTCGCTCTCGGGAGAAGATTCGTGTATTCGCTCGTCGGTGTCCTGGGCATCACGCTCGTCTTATTTCTGGTCGTGGCCCTCACGGCGCGGCTGATTCTCGGCCGCTAGGTGCCGGCGCGGTGACGCCGAGGACAAGCAGGGCCAGAAAGCCTCCCAGCACGCCCACCAGGATCACCCAGGTCGCGACGGCCAGGGCGAAATAATCCCGCAGCCAGACCAGTTCCGGCGGCTCGGGGCTTTTCGGCACTTTCCGCTGCACCGGCCCGGAGCGGTCGGATTCCTGCCGCATCGCCTCGCGGAACGTGTCCCATTCGGCCTGCACCGCGGGGTTGGACAACTCCGCCAGGCGGTCGGCCCGCCACTGGCCCAGCAGCCAGGGTGGAACCGCCAGCACCGCCAGCCAGGCGGCGATCACGCCGAGGGCAAACGGCCGCGGCCGGCCTGCTGAGGATCGCTTCATGGCCGTCTTTCGGGGGTTGTCGGAGGTGGGCTGCCAGGGTGCCGGCGAGCGGAGACCGCCCTCCTTGCCCTGTTTCTACCCGCCGCCGGGCCGATCTGGACACCGCCGGCCGCGTCGTTGCCCAGACGTTCGATCAGTCTGGCATCCCGGCAGCCAGGCTGCTAGCGTCCGCCGCCCGGCCGCTGGGTGCCGGGGCCATAGATTCGCCGCTTCCTCCCGTCAGGAGTCGTCGCCGTGTTCGCTTCCGCCCTGTTCCGCGTGTCCGCGCTGCCGGTGCTGGCCCTCGGAGGGGCTCTCATCTCGGCCACCGGGGCGGCCGCTCAGGGCTGGCTTCCGACATCCTGGTTTTCACATGCGGAGATCGACCCGCAGGCGATGTTTCCGCTGGCTGAGAAGGACGGGCCCTGGCTTGTCTTGGCGACGACGTTTCGCGGTCCGGCGGCTCGCGACGATGCCCGCCGCCTCGTTCACGAGCTCCGCAGCCGCCACAAGCTGGATGCCTACACCCACGAGAAGGCCTTCGATTTCACCGGTGAACAGCGGGGGATGGGGCTCAACCCGGACGGCACTCCCAAGCGGATGCGGTATGCCAATGC
This sequence comes from uncultured bacterium, assembly GCA_937959175.1. Lineage (GTDB taxonomy): Bacteria > Planctomycetota > Planctomycetia > Pirellulales > UBA1268 > QWPN01. The sequence goes on from CALGAS010000066.1 coordinate 2,790, forward strand.
CGGGCGTGTCATCGAAGTGGCGGTCTTGGTCGGAGACTTCGCCTCCTTCGAGGACCCCCGAGGCCAGAAGACCCTCCAGACGGTCAAGGGCCTGCGTCCTGAGGCCCTCGGCGGCCCCGGCGCCAAGAGCCGGCTCGTCGCCGACTTCCTGCAGGCCAACCGCCAGCATGCCGGCAATGCCTCGGCTCGGCCCCCGATGCATGCGGCGATGCTGATCCCCAATCCGCTCCTGCCCGACGACTACTTCACCCGGCAGGAGGTCGATGCGTTTGTCTTGGCGATGAACGACGATGTCAGCCACGGGCTGCTCGATTGCCCGGGTCGCTACACGGTGCGGGTCGCCACCTTCACCGGTGCCGGCAGTTTCGACACCGCCGGCGGCGGGACGGCCGAGCCCGAGTCGGGCGGCCTGGTCGATGTCACCAGTTTTTTGACGGCCCTCAAGGGAAGCGGCTGGAAGGATCCCAAGCTCCGTGGTGTCGAGAGCGAGAGCCGGCTCGTCGAGGCGGCTCACAAGGCCCATCGGCTCACCGTGGCGCTGCGGCAGGCGGGCTGGCAGGCGTGGGAGTTTCACGACCGCGACTCGAGCATCGTCTGCGTGGGGTGCATCGACCAGCTGGCCGTGCCCGGGCAGGATGGCCGTCCGACGCCCCATCCGGAAATCAGCCGCATCGTCACCGCGCTCGGACCCGACCAGGCGGCGCTGGCCCGCGGGCAGGTCTTGCCCCGGTCGTTTGACGGGATCATGCTCGATCTGCAGCCCAAGCCGATCGATGTGCCGCGTCGTCCCGCCGGCCGATGAGCCTGGAAGAACGTTGATGCCCCCCTCCCTCGTCCTCGGCACCACCAACGCCGGCAAGGTTCGGGAACTGGTCGATCTGCTGGCCGGCTTCGAGATCGGCTGCGAGTCGCTGGCGGATCACCCCGGGGCCGTGGTCGTCGAGGAGACCGGGGCAAGTTTTGCCGACAACGCGGCGCTCAAGGCCACCCTCCAGGCACGGGCCCTGTCACGCTGGGTCTTGGCGGAGGACAGCGGGCTGGTCGTTCCCGCCCTCGACGGGGCCCCGGGAATCTATTCAGCCCGCTTCGCGGATCCCCGCGCGGGCGAGCCCCGCGAAGCGACCGACGCCCGCAACAACGCCCTCCTGCTCGAACGGCTCGCCGGCCGCAGCGGCAGCGAGCGGGCCGCCCACTATGCCTGCCATGCGGCGCTGGCCGATCCTGCCGGGCAGGTGGTAGCGGTCGCCGAGGGGATCTGCAGCGGCCTGATTGCCCGGCAGCCGGCTGGTGCCGGCGGATTCGGCTACGACCCGCTGTTTATCGTGCCGGAATACCATCGCACCTTCGGCGAACTGCCGGCGGCGGTGAAGGCCGTCATCAGCCACCGGGCACGGGCGCTGCGGGTGATGCTGCCGACGATCGTGAGGCTGCTGTCCGACGGCTGACGGTCACTCGGCAGCGGCAACCGCCCGGGCCCGCTGGGCGAGCCGGTGGTCGATGACCCGCAGGACGTCGTCGGTGCCGTCCATCCGGCCCCGGAGGGACGCCAGCGCCGGCTGAAAGGATTCCAGCCGGCCCAGAAATGCCTGGACGCGTTGCGGGGAGATGTCTTCAAGCAGGTGGAACTCACCGCAGCCCATCGAATCGAGAAAATGGCTGTTCATCAGTTGTTCGGAATGAGCCTGCTCCGGCAGCACGAGCATCGGCTTGCCGAGGTGGAGGGCCTCGCCGATGAGCTGGTTGCCGGCGGCCGAGACCAGGCATCGGCAGCCGGCCAGATCCTCGACGAACCGCCGCTCGTCGATCGCGTGGAACGAGATACCGCCGACGGGCTCCCGCTCGCCGAGGCCGTAGATGCGGACGGGCAGGCCGCAGTCGGCCAGGGATTCCACCGCCGAGAAGGGCGTGTGGCGGCGAAGGTAGGAGAGCACGAAGCCCTCGTCGCGGGGCCGGGCCCTGAGAATCTCCCGGCGAAGAAGCGGACCGACCTGAACGACATGCTCCCAGCCGCGTCGCAGCGGGGGCCGAAAGAAAGCGGAAACGACCGTATCGGCGGCCTCGGTGACGTACATCCAGACGGCGTGGCTCATGAACCAGGCGTTCCACTGCAGCGACCACGGCAAGGCATCGAGATCGTAGGCGAGCAGGAAGTGCTGGTGGTCGATGCTGATCAGCGGGATGCCGAGTCGGCCGGCGGCCCGGGGCAGGCCCGGCTCGAAGTCGGTGATCGCAAGATCGGCGGCGAAGGTATCGAGGTCGCCGATCATCCGGTCGACGAGCGGCCCCAGTTGCCGGGCCTGGTAATCGAGGCCGACCGCGATCGACCGCATCACGTCGAGCCGGCCGCCGGTGTACTGGAAGACGACACCGGGAATCTCCTCGAGCCGCACCCGCGGCCGCCCCGCGAGTTGGCTCTTCAGAAACGCCACCGCGTCGGCCGAGGTGTAGACGAGGATCTCGTGATCGGCCTCGAGCCGCTCGATGAGGGTGCTCATCCGCGTGGCATGGCCGCGGCCCTCGCCGCACAGGCTGATGGCGATCCGGGGCATAGCCGGTGAACTGTCCGAGGAGGCGGGCGGCGAGCCTGGTGACAGGGCCCGCCGGCAGGTCCATTCTGCCCGGCTCGATTGTGCCTGGTTCGGCCGGGGCCGCCAACTCGACGGGAGGGATGACCCGGAGACACCCGAGATGCCTTCTATCGAGGGCGGCTGTACGGTACCCTCCCCACAAGGCGGATCCGATATCGGACGGTTCCCTTCCGTCGGAAAGGCGGTTCCATGCGGCACAGTACGTGGCAGAACAGCCCGCAGCAGAAATGGTTTTTCTTCCACCGGGCCGGGGTTGGCGGGCGGCTGCTCGCCCTGATCGGGCTTGCCGTCGTCAGCGGTGTCGCCTTCGGAAACCAGGCCGGGGCCGATCCGCCCGGTGACGAGC
>CALGAS010000067.1 GCA_937959175.1 uncultured bacterium
CTGTAGCTTTTCTGGCTCTCCATCAGAGGAATCGTATCCGTGCGTCAATCGCCCGTGGCCGCGGCTTTCCAGCGAAGTGATCGAGTCGTTGACGGCCGGGGTGTCGCCCGAGGCTGAGGACGATTGGCTGTCAGCATTGCTGACGTGCCTGGAGGAGCTGCCGCCGCGGGTCCGGAAACTGATCCGGCTGCGGTATTACGGTGAGCATGGCCCCCAAGAGATTGCCGGCCTGCTCACGCGGTCGGTGGCGGGGGTCAACGCCGCTCTGGTCGGGCCCGCGACTTGCTGCGGGGGTGTGTCCGGCGGAAACTGGCCGCAGAGGAGGTGCCCCATGTCAGCTGGTGAGTGGGATGCGGCAGACACACCGCGAGGCGGCGGTGACACCCTGAATGCCGGCCGGCCGGCAGCCCTCATCGAAGCCTGGCTCGACCGCCGGATCGAAGGGCCAGAGCTGGCCGAAATGGAGACCCTGCTGCTGGAATCGGCTGCCGCGAATGGCGGGAAGGCCGGCGGACTCTCGGGGGAGACTTAGGCTTCTTCAGCCTCCGCTTCCACGCCGACAGGCTGCCGCCCGGCGAGGCGGTCGACCTGCTCCTGCAACGCCTCCACCTGGTCGCGCGACTGGCTGGCGGCCGCCACCTCCTGTTCGAGCGCCTCCACCTTACGAGCATAGGCTGCAAGTTCCGGAGAGAGAGGCTCCGCTGGCGACTGGGCGATTGCGAGCCGAGCCATGCCGCAAGCGATGGCGAAGAGGGCGGTGGCCGTGAAGAGGCGTCGCGATTGCCGCATGGGTCGCTATGCCGAGCGAAACCGCGGCCACGGCGGGCCGCAAAGTTTCCCTAACCCTCCCTATCGGCACGCCGCCGCCAGAAATCCCAGCGAAACCGGCGCGACTTGCCTGGGTTGCCCGTTTTGCCTCAGCGGGCTGGGCGTCTCTTGTGGTGTCGCCGGCTGAGGTTCCACAATGCCGGGATGAGCGACCCCATCGAGTTCTACCGGACATTTCGGAGCCTTCTCCATGAGTGGGGGGTCGAGGGCGTGCTCACCTCCGGCATGGCGTGCGTGGAGTATGGACTCCAGCAAAACACGAAGGACACCGATTGGATCGTCGCCCCCGCCGATATCCAACGTCTCGTCACCATGTTTCTCGAACTGGAACGGGGAGTCAGCGGCGCCAACTGGCGGATTTCCTATCGGGGCCTCTTTGGCGCACCGCTTGATCAGGAGTATCTCGCCGGCGGATGGACGAGTCATATCGTGGCATTCGACCGTCCTGAATCGGCCGAACGGCACCTCGATTTCTTCGGCCAGCCGCCACGGGTGGATGCGTCGTGGCAAACAGGGTCGGTTGCCGGCATCGCCAGCCGTGATGTCGTCGCCCGGATGAAGAAGACCGACCGGCCGAAGGATTGGCCGCTGGTCAATGCTCTGGCGATCCAGGCCTTTTACGCGGGTGATCCCCGGGCGGTAAGGCACCTGCGCGAGCCCGACATCCTGCGGGAGGCGTGGCAGCAGTGTGGCCCGTCGCAACGCGAGGCGGCGATCCAAGAGCGTGGGTTGCTTCGCGTGCTGGACGCGATCGACGACCCGCGGCTCGAGCGGCTGCTTCTCGTCGAGGAGTTGGTCTGGCAGTGTGTCAATCGTGAACGGTATCTCGTCTACCAGCAGGCGTGGAAAACCTTCTACCGATCCTGGCAGCGGGATCGAGTCGGCGAGTGGCCCACATCCGAGCCGTTCGCTCAGCAGCATCAGTGTGTCTGCGACGCCGTTCGGAAGCACGGGCTGCCACCGGCTCCACTCGGCACGGCTGAGACTCGACAGGCCGTGTACGATCGCGGCCGAAATCGCGCCGCTTCGCTTCTGGCAGCGACACCGGAAGAGATGGAGGCCGTGGCCGTGCCGCTTGGTACAATACTTCCAGGATGAGCATGCCGAAGATGAATCACGAACAGCCCTTCTCCTCGGGTGAACACGAACATCCAGCCGACCGGGACTATCCGGATCGCTATTACGACATTCTGGCCCGAGACCTCGGCGAGGAGCGGGCGCGGTGGGCCCGACTCCCCTACGCCGATCGGATGCGGGAGTTGGCCTGGTATCACGCCAACTTCAACACGCCCGACGACCTCTCCCCGTGGCCGGCCGAACTCGACGGAGGTGTCGATCGGGCTTGAAGGGGCGGCCGGTCGATCAGCGTCAGAGAAACTGCTGCGGAACCTCGTGGCCCACGACCTTGCGACGAACGGCCTCTCAGGCTCGCCGCACGAGATCACGCACGGGCTCGCTCTCCATGCCGAGCACCCTGTAGACGAGCCCCGCCTCATTGGGCAGCCGATTGCACGCCGCCGCCCACTGCCCTGCCCGGTTGACCTCGGCCGGCAGGGCTGCCGCGATCGCCGCCTGCTGCTCCGGAGGCGTGAGCACGACCACGTTGCCGCCACGTCGATCACATAGATGAAGAAGTCGACCAACGCCGGGCTGAACGTGAGCGTGAGGTTGTCGCCGCCGCTCTCGATGAGCACGAGATCGGTGTCGGGAAACTTCGCCTCCAGGTCCTCGACCGCGGCCAGATTCATGCTCGGATCTTCGCGGACGGCCGTGTGGGGGCAGCTGCCGGTCTCCACGCCGG
>CALGAS010000068.1 GCA_937959175.1 uncultured bacterium
GTGATTCCCTCTTCGTCCGCGGCGAGTGGCACCTCTTCCGCTTTGCGACAGACGAACCCTGACCGCCGGTAGGCAACGGGGAGGTCTTTCCGCCAGGGTCCTAGGCCCACTGGCTCGGACCATGCCCGGCGTCAGGGCCCGCCGGGATCGCCTGCTGCTGCCTCCCGCTCAGCGGTCTCGTCCTCAGGCACGGTGATTCCGAGCGTGCTCAAGGCCTTGCCGAGGGCCTCCTCTTGGCCGGCGCCGACCAAGGCGGCCGCCACCTTTCCGGCCCGATCGATCACATACATCGTTGGCAAGCCCGGCACATGATAGAGGCCGCCCGCCACGCTGGCCGGGTCACCCTTCTTGGCCGGATCGAAGGCGAAGGTGAAGTTGTACTTCGAGCCGCTGTTGGCCTCGACCCATTGGTCGAAGGTGTCACGATCGTCGTAGACATTCAGACTCAAGATGACGACGTCCTGATCCTTGACAGCCTGATAGAGCTTCTCCAGCCCGGGCATCGAGGCCTGGCAGGGGCCGCACCAGGTCGCCCAGAAATCGAGTACGACCACCTTGCCTCGAAACGACTCAAGGTTCAGCGGCGAGCCGTCGACCGCCTCTACTTCGAATTCCGGAGCAGGCGTACCCGGCTCGAGAAGCTGTTTGACTTCGACCGGAGTCGCATTCCGCAGTGCAGCGGCTCCCGGCGGATCGGTGGGGATCAGCGTCAGCTGGCTGCCGCTGATCGAGGGCCGGCCGAGATACCAGACGCCATCGATCTCGAACGGTTCCGAAAGGGTGAAACGTTCCGGCGAGCGAAACTCCTTGCCATGCAGCTGCGTCGTCTGCCCCTTGAAGGTGCCGTCTGCATCGAGGTCGATGGCGAGTTCGACCGGGCGACGGGTCAGGTCGCCAGCAACAGGCACCGTGAACAGCCCATCGTTGGTGTTTTCGTAGAGCACGACCGAGTAGGTCTGGTCACCCAACGCGACCTCGCCCGCACGGCCGCTGATCTTGGCGTAGTTGAGACTCTCCGAGCCGTGCCGCTTGTACATGAAGAGGCGATACTCGCCCTCCTCGGTTTCTTCCACCGGCGAGCCCCAGGATGCCCGAACCGGCACCATCGTCATGTAGGTCATCACGCCACTCAGTTCGCGGGGATTCTCCCATTCCCCAGAACCATCATCCGTGAGGTCACCGTTCTGGTTGGAGTCGACGTAAATCCTGCCCTGGTCGTCGTTCCACTCGTCAATCGCGAGGAGCGTCTCGTGCCGGGGGCCGTTGCCGATCCGCAGGCAGCCATATTTGGGCGTGCCCTGATATGCCGGCTCCTTCGTGATTCCTGCCGGCCGTTCGGCGACAATCGCAATCCGCGCAGGCATGTACCCCATGCGGCTGGCCTTGAGCCGCTCCATGTCGAGGATGGTCGGGTCGAGCCGCAGCGACACGGTGACTGGTTCACCCCTGTCGTCGTCATCGGCGGCTGCCGCGTGGAAGCCCCCCGTGATCCCAGCCACCATGGCAACCACAGCCCACGTCATCGACCCCCAGCGAAATGTCATCCGAATCCTCCTTGGAGTTCACGCCGGCCCCGCGGGCCGCCTCAGTATCGAACATGCTCTGGCCCTCTGCCGGAGCGAGGGCTCCCGCGGGCCCACCCTGTTTGTCTCGATGATGGAAAAGCCGCGTCGAATAGTATCGCTCGGCACGATCGCAGAGAAAGGTGACGACCCTTCCGTGGCCGGGAAGTTTCCGGGCCGTCTCGACCGCCGCCACCACGTTCGCACCGGCGGAGACTCCAACCAGCAGTCCGAACTCTCGCGCCAGCCGCTGCGTCATGGCCAGGGCGTCCGCCGAGGAGACCTTCACCGCCTCGTCGATCGCCACGCCATCGAGCAACGGGGGCAGATACCCGCCGGCCACGCCCTCGATCGCATGACAGCAGGGGGCCTCCCCTTGGAGCATGGCGGCCTCAGCAGGCTCCATGGCGACAACCCGCAACCCTGGGTGCACCGCCCGCAGGCCGCTGCCCACGCCGTTGAGCGTGCCGCCGGTGCCGTAGCCGCTCACGACCGCCGCGATCGGCCCCGGGAGTTGCTGGAGGATCTCGCGGGCCGTGTGTTCTTGGTGGTCGCGGGCGTTGAGCGGATTTTCGAACTGCCGCGGCAGAAAGACCCGGTCGTCATCGGCGGCCATCTGCTCGGCCATCTCCAGGCCCGTGCGATATCCCCGGCCAGCGTTGAAGAGCACGACTTCCGCTCCGAAGTGCTCGAGGAGAAATCGCCGCTCAACACTGGCCGTGTCGGTCATCAAAACACGCACGCGGTACCCCAGGCTGCCACCCACCATCGCCAGGGCGATCCCGGTGTTGCCGCTCGTGCACTCGACGATCACCGAGTCCCTGTGGAGCAGTCCGCGACGGCGGGCATCGAGAATCAGATACGCAGCCAGCCGATCCTTGATCGAGCCGCTGGGATTCGAGAACTCCGCTTTGGCGTAGATCGTTACTCCGTAATCGGGGAACGCCAGCGGAAGCAGTGGCGTGTTCCCGATCAGCCTGAACACGGCGGGAAGTGTCTCGTCCATCCCTTTGTTGTATCACCCCGACCAGGCGTTGTGCTTGACCGCCACCGGACCGAATGTTGATCACTTTTGTCGTCTTCGGCCGCGGGCGGTCCACACCAGCTGATACACCGAATGTTCGGCGAACATGATTGCCACGAAGCCTGCCTCACTGCTACGCTTCCTTGGGTTGCCCTGTTTACGGCGACAGCCTTCGTATGGCGTGGATGCCCCGGCCGGTTCCATCGCCCACGCACATTCGGCCGATGCGGTGACCCACATACGACGCCCAAACACCAGACGGGGAATCCGCACGATGAACGGTTGCCGCTCGGCAATGAAATCTCTCGCAGGACAGGCAGGCTGTGATCACCGAGTTCAACGTGGCTTTACGCTTGTTGAACTGCTCGTGGTGATAGCGATCATCGCCACGCTGATCGGTCTTCTTCTGCCGGCGGTCCAGTCGGCCCGCGAGGCCGCCCGCCGGACCCAGTGCATGAACAAGATTCGGCAAATCCTGCTGGCAAACGCCAACTACACCGATGCGAAGAAGGGTCGGCTGCCCGATGCTCTCTCCAATCGAAACAGCGTGCAAAGCCGCAGCACGACCGGAACCGCGACCTACCCGATGCAGGTTGTCATCATGGCCTACTCGGAAGAAGAATCGCTGCGGCAAAAGTTTCGTCCTGGAGTCGTGTTCCTTGACACAACCGCCCCGGTCGTGGACCTCTTTATCTGCTCGAGCGATCCCTCGCCGGCGACCTCATCACAAATCCGCGGGGTCATCAGTTATTTGAGTAATGGTGTGCTTTTTTTTGACGATCCTCGGCTCCGTAAGGTCACTGACGGCTCCACCAAAACGATCGCGCTAGCCGACAGTTACGCCGTAACCAAAAACAGCGGAAGCACCGTTCCGTCGCAGTATTTCTGGCGGCGCTCGAGACGGGCTCCGACCTTCGCCCATCCCGACAACACACCCTCAACCGTTGTCGGCCGGTCGTACCGGCCTGCAGAGTCGGAGCCCGGCCGATGGGGGCCGGCCTTCAACGCAGAAGCCTCCAACGCCCTCGCCGCCATGACCGACCCGCCATTTCAATCGAAGCCATCGACCGCGGACGCGGACAATCGCTTCCTGCAAGGTGTCCACGGTGATGGGCTCAATGTTGGAATGCTCGACACGAGCGTCCGACAAATCAGCGGGTCGATTGATCCGGTGGCCTTCTGGGCCGCTGTCACGCCTGCTGGGGGCGAATCGGCCCGGCTCACCGACTAGCAGGCCGTCGACTGGGGCCGCTGCTCACCATCTGTGCGACCGAAGCCAGTCGGCGTTCTTGCTTCTTGCCCAGTCCCAGTCCCAAGGAACGAGAAGCCGTTGGAGGCTCGTCCTCGTGGCAGCGCGGGCCGCTGCCTTACCCACTGAACTGTCGGGGCAACGCCCCGTTCGCTACAAGCCAGTTTCACCGATGTGGTGAAACGGGATTCACACGATATGTGAAACTACCTTCACGTTTTGTGTGTTTTTGTGAAACCCTCTCAATCCTCACCGTTTTGATGTGTTTTTGCGGCGATTCTCATTTTTTCCCCAATATCGAGACATTTCTCGGCTTCCAAAGTTTTTCCTCGCAGAAAAATGCGTTCGGCGCGCCGTTTGCCCCCGTTTTCTGGCGTCCCCGATTCAGCACGATCGTTGACGCCTTCAGCGAACCGCACTGAGTCGCCCTTTCTTTGGAGAACGCACCGATGCGAAAGATTGTTCCGGCCCTCTTGATTGCAGCATCCCTCGTAGCGGCGGGAGCATCCGCATCGGCCCAGACCATCCTCGGACAGTGGGATGCAAACGGAATCACCGCCGGCACGTATTCGGGCACCTCAGCTGGCACGAACTCCTCGGGGACGGCTCTCGCACAGCGATATTC
>CALGAS010000069.1 GCA_937959175.1 uncultured bacterium
GCCAGTCCCCTTTTCCATAAAAGCCCCCCGGCGCGAGCCGGGGGGACGGCGGGTCATTGGGCCTTCCCGGTCCCCGGAAGTCCAAACATTCGTCCACCACCAACCCGCCCAATCCGCGATCACCACCGCCGAATCCTTCGCACTTCAACCACCGGACGGCGGGCCGTCGGTCGAGACCCGATTGCCCAGGTTGCAGACCCGGGCCCACATGTTCTCAGCCCGCCAGGAGCTGCTCGATTCGCCGGCGGGCCTCGGCAAGCGCTTCGGGGATTTTCTCAACGAGTTTGCCGCCCGCCTGGGCCATGTCGGGGCGGCCGCCCCCCTTGCCCCCCACGACCGTCGCCACGTCGCGGATCCAGCTGCCGGCCGAGACGCCGCGGGCCTCGAGCTCCTTGGAGATGCCGGCTACCAGCGTCACCTTGCCCCCCTCGGCCCCGGCGAGCAGCACGGCGATCGGGCTGGCCTTGCGCCGCAGCAGGTCGATCGCCTGCCGCATCGCGGCAGCGTCACCGCTGCCGATGTCGGCCACCACGACGCGGGTGCCCGCGACGTCAGCCGCTGCGGCCAGCAGCTCCTCGGGCGAGGCGGCGGCCGCGGCCGCCGGTTTGGCCTTCTTGAGGTCTTTGAGTTCCTTGAGCACCGCCGTCAGCCGCTGCGGCACGTCTCCGACCGGCACCTTGAGCGTGCCGGCCGCGGCGGCCAACGACGCCTCTGCCTCCCGGAAGCGCTCCAGAGCCCGCTGGCCGGTGACGGCGGTGATCCGGCGGGTGCCGGCCGAGACACTCTCCTCCCCCACGATCCGCACGAGGCCGATCTGCCCCGTCGAGGCGACATGCGTGCCACCGCACAGCTCCCGGCTGACCCCGTCCATCGTCACCATCCGGACGACGTCGGGATACTTCTCGCCGAAGAGCATCATCGCCCCCTCGTGGCGAGCCTCGGCAAGCGGGAGCAGCCGGGCCGCGACGGGCAGGGCCTCCAAGACCCGCTCGTTGACCATGCCCTCGATCTGCCCGAGCGTCTCGGCGTCGATCGAGCTGGCATGGGAAAAGTCGAATCGCAGCAGGTCGGCATCGACCTTCGAGCCCTGCTGGACGGCATGGCTGCCGAGGTAGTGCTGGAGGGCCGCGTGTAAAAGATGCGTCGCCGAGTGGGCCCGCCGCAGGCCGGCCCGCCGGGCTGCGTCGACCCGGGCAGTCACCGTCCCGCCGAGATCGAGCGTGCCCTCGCGGAGGTGGCCGACATGGAGCACGAAGCCCCCTTCCCGCTGCGTGTCGATCACGTCAAACCGGCCGCCCGGCCATTCAAGCACTCCGGTGTCGCCCACCTGACCGCCCGACTCGCCGTAGAAGGGTGTCTCGTCGAGCACGACCGTCACCGGCGTGGCGTGCCCCACCTCGGTGAGCGAATCGCAGAGGGCGTCCTGGGCGATGATGCCGACCACCTTCCCCTCGGCCTCGGTCGCGTCATAGCCGACAAAGTCGGAGCCGTGCAGCGTCTTCTTGAGGGCGTCGAGCGGCCCGCTGGCAAACACCTCCACGCTCCGCCCCGCCCCAGACCGTTGGCCATGCGCCTCCATCGCCGCCCGGAAGCCCTCCCAGTCGAAGTCGCAGTTCCGCTCGGCGGCGATCGTCTCGAGCAGCTCCGGCGGGAAGCCGTAGGTCGTGTAGAGTTCTGCGGCATCCTCGCCGGCGACGCGGCTTCCCCCGGCCTTGCCAATCGCGGCGAAGAGCTTCTCGATCCGGTCGAGCCCGCCGTCGATCGTGGCCAGGAAGGATTCCTCCTCCCGCTCGATCACCGTTCCGACATGCTCGGTGGTGGTGGCGAGCTCCGGATAGGGCCGCCGCATCAGTTCGGCGACCATCGGGGGCAGCTTGTGAAGGAACGGCTCCCGCATCCCCATCTGCCGGCCGTCGAGCACCGCCCGCCGGAGGAGCCGCTTGACGACATACTTCTCCTCGTTGTTACCCGGCAGCACGTTCTCGTGGATCGCGAAGGTGCAGGCCCGCACATGGTCGGCGATTCGCCGGATCCGCCGGCCGTCGTCGCTGGCCGGGTCGTAGGCCCGGCCGCAGACCTCCGCCACCGCCTCGACCAGCGGCCGGAGGATGTCGATGTGGAAGTTGCTGTCGACGCCCTGGAGCATCGCGCAGGTTCGCTCCAGGCCCATCCCGGTGTCGATGTTGCGGCTGGGCAGGGGGGAGAGGTTGTCGGGGGGCGGCCCGCCGCGGTTGAACTGCGTGAAGACGAGGTTCCAGATCTCCACCTCGCTGCCGTCGGGCATGGTGTAGAAGATCTCGCTGCACGGGCCGCAGACCCCGTCGGGCCC
>CALGAS010000070.1 GCA_937959175.1 uncultured bacterium
GCAGGGCCGACGTATCGCGAGAGCGGGCGGATCAGCCGGTTGTCGCCGATCTGCTCGATCACGTGGGCCGTCCAGCCGCTCATCCGGGCCACCACGAAGATCGGGGTGAACACCTTCACCGGCAGTGACAGGGCGTGGTAGACGCGGGCGGCGGGCCAGTCGAGATTCGGCTTGAGCTTCTTCCGCTCGAGCATGATCCCCTCGACCTCGGCGGCGAGCTGTTCGAGGGCTTCTCCCTCCGTGCCAGCGACGAGCGCCCGGCAGAGTTCGCCGAGCAGCTTCGCCCGCACGTCGCCATCCTTATAAACCCGGTGGCCAAAACCCATGATCACCTGCTTGGCGGCGAACTGCTCCTCGACCCAGGGCCGGGCCCGCTCGGCGGTGCCGATCTGACCGAGCACCTCGAGCACCTTCTCGTTGGCCCCGCCGTGGAGCGGCCCCTTGAGCGTGCCGATCGCGGCGGTGATCGCAGAATGCATGTCGGACCCGGTCGAGGCGACGGTGCGGGCGGCAAAGGTCGAGGCGTTGAACTCGTGCTCGGCGTAGAGCACGAGCGTCGTGCCAAAGATCGCCGCCTCGGCCGGCGTCGGGGCTCTGCCGATCAGCCGCTCGAGCAACGCGGCACCGAGGGCCGCGTCGGGCCAGGGGGCGACCGAACGGCCGCCGGTCATGTCGAGCCAGGCGGCCAGCACCGCAGGCGTCTGGCCGAGGAGCCGCTCGGCCTGGGCCAGGAGAGCCTTGCGGTCGCCCGGCGTGTCGTCCCTCTCGACCAGGCCGAGCATGCTCACGCCCGTCCGGAGGGCATCCATCGGCGAGGCGTGGGGAGCGGTCGCCGCCAGCCGCTCCAGGGCGTCGACGACCGGCGACGGAAGCTGGCGGGCCGCCTCGGCGACCCGCGATTGAAAGGCGTCTCGCTCGGCTGGCGTGGGAAGCTCACCGTGCAGGAGCAAATAGGCAACCTCCTCGAAATCACCAGCCCGGGCCAGTGGCTCGATGTCGTAGCCCCTGTAGCGGAGCGTGCCCGAGAGCGAGCAGATCTCCGTCTGACCGGCCAGGACGCCGGCGAGGCCCTTGGAGACCTCAGCAGGTTCGGTTGGTGTCGGGGCGGGCGCGGTCATGCTTGCTCCTTGCTGCGGGCGGCGGCGGGGCCGTCGCGATGGGGGTCGGGATTGGCCGGGTCGTAGCCCAAGAGGTCGTAGAGTTCCTCGCGGGTCTGCATCAGATCGAGGAGGCTCTCCTGCGTGCCCTCGTCAGCGAGGACGGCGAGGCCCGCCTCCATCGCCTTCATCGCCAGCCGCAGAAGGGTGACCGGATAGAGGGCAGCCCCGAAGCCGAAGCTGGCCAGGTCGGGTAGCGAGATCAGCGGGCTGCGGCCGAACTCCGTCATGTTGGCCATCAGCAAGGGGCCGCCCGCAAAGGCCCGGCCGACCTCGGCAAACTCGTCGCGGGTCGGCAACGCCTCGGGAAAGAGCCAGTCGGCACCGGCCCCGCGGTAGGCTTCGAGCCGGGCGAGGAGATCGTCAAAATCGGTGACGCCGCGGGCGTCGCTGCGGCCGATGATGACGGTCGCCGGATCCCGCCGGCCGGCCGCGGCCGCCACGATTCGCTCAGCCATCTCGGCCGGCTCGACGACCTGCTTGCCGCCGAGGTGGCCGCACCGCTTGTCGCCCGGCTGGTCTTCCAACTGGATCGCCGCGGCGCCGGCGGCCTCGAGCTGACGAACTGTCTCTTCGACCTCCCGCGGCCCGCCGAAGCCGGTGTCGGCGTCGACGACGACCGGGATCGACACGGCCCGGGCAAGGATCCGCGTCTGCTCGACCAGCTGGTCGCGGCTAAAGAGGCCAATGTCGGGCACGCCGAGACTCCCGGCGGAAAAGGCGGCGCCAGAGAGATAGATCGCATCGAAGCCGGCCGACTCGACGAGCCGGCCCGCCAGGGCGAAGGGCGCCCCCACGATACCGAGCATTTCGCTGGCGGCGGCGTCCCGCAGGGCCTGGCCTCCGGGAGCCGTGGCCGGCCCGAAGGGTGCCGAGTCGCAAATGGGGGCTGGAACGGTCAAGGCGGCCTCAGTGCTGGTTATTCTGAAGGGTGGCCCTCGAAGACGGGCTCGCTGCTGCAGCCGTTATAGGGACCGACGATGAGCGACGAAAGCGACGGCCGGGCAGCAGCGGGTGAAAGGGCTGGCGGTCGGGGGAGGGCCGTCATCGAGATCCTGCTCATCGCGGCCGTCTTCGCAGCGGCCGGCTGCTGGCCGGTGCCCGACGTCAACGAGACGGTCTACCTGACCAAGGCCCGCCACGCGGCCGACCCGGCCTACGGCAGGGGTGACTTCTTTCTCGAAACGCCGGATGCCCACGGCATCTTCTACCTCGTGGTCGGCCCGCTGGCGGCGACTCTCTCGCTGGAGACGGCCGCCTGGATCGGCCGGATTGCCGGCTGGCTGGCGCTGGCCGTCGGCTTCCGGCATCTCGCCCACGCCCTGACGGCTGGCAGCGGCCAACGGGCCACGTTGCTGCGGCTGGCGGCCGCGGCGATCTTCTCGCTTGCCCTCCGCCAGACCACGGCCGCCGGGGAGTGGGTGATCGGCGGCTGTGAGGGGAAGGTGTTTGCTTGGGCGCTGGTCCTGGCCGGCCTCGGCGAGCTCGTCAGCGGGCGGTTTGCCGCGGCCTGGCTGCTGATGGGTGGGGCGACGGCCTTTCATCCGATCGTCGGAGGCTGGGCGATGATCGCCACGGTGCCAGCCTGGCTCGCCACGCGGCCGCGGCCCTCGGCCACCGCCCGTCCCCGAGCGGCCCTCACCGCGGCGGGCCTGCTGGGAGGCCTTGTCCTGGCGGCCGCCGGCATCGTGCCGGCCCTGCTCCTCTCCAGCGGGGCCGAGCCGGCGATCCGCGAGGAAGCCGCCCGAATCTACGTGGCCGAACGACTGCCGCATCATCTTCTGCCACGGACCTTCGCACCCGGCTTCGTGCCTCGGCACATCCTGGCGATCCTCACCTGGTGGCTGCTCGACCGGCTTGCCCCGGCCGCGTGGCGCCGCCGCCGGCTGACCGCGTTCACGCTTGCCGCCCTCGGTATCTCGGCGGCGGGCCTGGTGATCGCCGCGGCGGAACCCTGGGCCGCAACGACGGCCTACGGCCTGCTTCGCTACTACTGGTTTCGGCTGGGCGACGTCGCCGTGCCGCTCGCGCTGGCGTTCTCGGCGACAGCCGTGCTCGCCGACGAGGCCGCCAGCCGGAAGCTTGGCCTCTCCGCAGCAGCGGTCCGGATGATCATCGCGGTGATGCTCCTGGTCGATCTCGCCGCCCAGTCGACTCACTGGCCGCTGCCGGGCCGTTCGCTTCCGCCGCGGGCCGATTCGAAGGTCGAGGCCGCCGCCTGGGCCGACGCCTGCGCGTGGATCCGCGGTCATGCCCCAGCAGAGACACGGGTCTTAACGCCCCGCGGGGCGGCCAGCTTGATCTGGCGAACCGGCCTGCCGGAGGTGGTCTCCTGGAAGAACAGCCCCCAGGATGCCGCCTCGCTGATCGAGTGGCGGCGACGGATCACCGACTGCTTCTCAGCAGACGGCTCCTTCCGCGGCATGGAGCGGTCGACCGCGGCGCTTGGCGAGGCCCGGCTCCGCGAAGTGGCGGAGCGGTACGAGGCCGACCTCGCCATCGTGCCGCTCGACACGCCGGGCCTCGAGGATATCTCGTGCGAGCGGCTGCATGCCAACGATGCGTACGTCGTGATGCGGCTGCGACCGTTGCCGGCGGCCGCTCGGGCAGCCGCCCAAGGTGGCGGCTCTACAACGGCACGCCCAGCTTTGCCGCCTTCAGCCGAATGACGTGCTGAAAGGCCGGGAACGGATACTTCTTGCCCCGCCCAATCGCCCAGGTGTAGGTCGAATCGACAAGTCGCGCCGGGAGGCGGCCCTCGCGAACGAGCCAGGCCACCCGCTCACAGAAGGCGACGTCGTCAGGAGCCTTGACGCGGAGGCCGGTCGTCAGCCGGTCGGTGAGGTCGGCAACGTCGTCGGCCAGGCAGGCGGGCGTCAGCCCAGCCGACCAGCCGCCACCGCAGCCGAGGGCACCCAACACGACGAGACGCAGCACTGTCTGACGAACCACCGGAAACTCTCCCGAGGACGGCCAGACGGTCGCAGCCGCCCCCCCCAACGGTCAAGCCCGATCACCATAAAAGCCCCCGGCGCGAGCCGGGCGGGACGGTGGGCCGTTGGGCGGGGTTCACCTCGCACGGGCTCGACCCTCGCGAACCCGGTATTCCGTGCGTCCTCAGGTTGGAAACGGGTACAGGCACCTCGCTTCGCTCGGAGCCAGTCCCCTTTTCCATAAAAGCCCCCCGGCGCGAGCCGGGGGGACGGCGGGCCATTGGGCGAGACCGGCCCCGATGACCGCACACGCCCTCACCACCAACCCGCCCAATCCGCGTTCACAACCAACCGACCTCCGAAATCGACAGGCCGACCTCCAACATCCCTGCGTCGACTCCGAAATCCCCGCGGGGCCTGCTCGCCACCAGGGGTCGTTCGGCGGGGTTCCGCGTGACGGGCGTTCTTTACACCCCGTATCGGTTTGCAAACCAGGTGGCCTGCGGCAGGTCACCCGCAGTCCCCCCGGCTCGCGCCGGGGGGCTTCTATCGCGAGGGGACTGGCTCCGAGCGAAGCGAGGTGCCTGTACCCGTTTTGAGCCCGAGCCGCTGGGATGGCCCAACGCCCGCAGTCCCCCCGGCTCGCGCCGGGGGGCTTCTATCGCGAGGGGACTGGCTCCGAGCGAAGCGAGGTGCCTGTACCCGTTTCGAGTCCGAGACGCGCGGCATCCGGGCTCGGAACCGCGGCTCACTTCGCCCCGAGGGCGGTCTCCGTCTCGTTGAAGATCCGCTCGAACTCCGCTCGCGTTCGAGCCGTCACTGCCTGCACGTCGCTGACGAGTTCGGCAGGTCGCTCGTAGCCGAGCAGGCGGGCCAGCCGCCGCTGCTCATCCGGCTCAGCCGGAAAGTCGTGCCGGGCGGCGGCGTCGAGCAGTCGCAGCCGACCCTCGATCGACCGCAGCAGCCGGTAGGCCCGCTCGAGAAACGCTCGCCGCTCGTCGGAGATCAGCCCCGCCTGATGGGCCGCCACCAGCCCGGCGAGGGTTTCAGTGGTGACGAGCGCGGGCACGCGGCCACCATGCACCAGTTGCAGCATCTGCACGACAAACTCGATGTCGACGACGCCGCCCGGGCCCCGCTTGAGGTTCGAGCGGGCCGCGCCCTCCTCCATCCGGTACCGCATCTGGCGGATGCTCTCGACCTCCGCGGCGGTCCAGGCCCGGCCGAACGTCGCCGCCTCGATGATCTTTCGCACCTCGGCCACCGCTTCCGGCCCCCCCAACACCACCCGGGCCTTCATCAGGGCCTGCCGCTCCCAGACCGCCGCCGGGCCGTCGGCCGCAAAATAGCGGGCAAACTCGGCCAGCGAGGTCGCCGGAGGACCGCTTCGGCCTGCCGGCCGTAGCCGCGAGTCCATTTCGTAGAGCCGGCCCTGCGGCCCGAACTCGTTGCAGACCCGCATCGTCCGCTGGGCGAGTTCCCCGAAGAAATGCTGATTGTTCGTGCCGTTGCCTTGCCGCCGGCTCGGCCGGCAGCCGCCCTCGCGGTCGTAGAGGAAGACGACATCGAGGTCGCTGGCATAGTTCATCTCGCGACCGCCAAACTTCCCCATCGCCAGGACGATCGGCCGGGCCCGACTGCCGGACCCCGGGCCCTCCCCCGCCACCGGCTCGCCGAGCCGCTCGACCAGCCGGCTCTCCTCGATCGTCACGACCCGCTGCACGACCGCCTCGGCAATCGCCGAGAGGGCGACGGTGGTCTGCTCCGCATCCTGCTTGCCGAGGATGTCGCGGAGGCCGACCCGGAGCTGCTGCGAAGCCTTGAAGGCGTGAAGGATCGCCGCAGGCTCGACCGCACCGCGGCAGAGTTCGGCAAGCGAAGCCTCCAGCTCCGCCGCAGTGGGCAGCCGCTCGATCAGCAGACTGTCGAGCAGCTCGTCGATCATGCCAGGATTGGTGATCAGAAGCCGGGCCAGGAACGGGCTCGAGGCGCAGAGCTTGACCGTGAGTTCTAGCGACGGTGGATTGAAGCTGAAGAGTTCCCAGAGCACTCCCTTGCCGCCGAGCGAATCGGCCACCTCGCCGAGCGTGATGAGGGTGGCGTCGGGATCGGGCGTCTCGCCAATCGCGGCCAGGAGCCGGGGCGCGATCGCTGCCAGGAAGTGGCGGCACCGCCTGGTCGAGAGAAACCGCACCCGCTCCTCGCCGAGGGAGGCCAGCCCGCGGGCCGCCGCGGCAACATCCCGGAAGCCATGCCGCCCGAGCACCTCGCGGATCAGGTCGGCCGGCGGATCGGGGTCGAGCACGAGATCGACCTCCGGCTCCGGCGGGGCGTCGTCGGGAAAGGCATCGTGCAGGAGATGGTCGAGAATCCGGCGATTGAGATCGGCCGCCTCGGCAAGGTCACGACCGAATCGCGCTCGCCCCTCGTCGCCCCGCTGATACCCGCACCGCACGGCAAGCCGGCCGAGTTCCACCGGGTCGGCCGGCACGATGTGGCTCTGCCGATCGTAGAGCACCTGGATCCGATGCTCGACAGTTCGCAGCAGGGTGTAGGTCCGCTCGAGCACCTCCCGTTCTTGATCGGTGAGGCTGCCGGCCGCGGCCAGCCGGCGGATCGCCTCGAGGGTGGTGCCGGTGCGGACTGCGGGCGTGTCGCCGCCGGCAAGCAGTTGAAGAAACTGGATCGTGAACTCGACATCGCGGATGCCGCCGCGGCCCTCCTTCACGTCGGCCTCGTCGGTGCCGGCTCGCCGGGCCCGCTGCTCGATCCGTCGCTTGAGCGCCTTGATCCCGGTAATGTCGGCCCGGGTCAGCCAGCGGCGGTAGATCCAGGACTCGAGCTCCTCCAGCACCCGGCCGGCGAGGGCACGATCGCCGGCCACGGGCCGGGCCTTGACCCAGGCCTGCCGCTCCCAGGTGCGGCCAAGCTGGTCGAAGTAGCGGAGGGTCGCATCGAGCGAGAGGCTCGGCGAACCCGCCGAGCCATGGGGCCGCAGCCGGAGGTCGACCCGCAGCCCCCCGCCGGCAGGCGAGGCCGCCGAGATCAGCCGCACCGTCTCCTGGACCACCCGCTCGAAAAACTCCTGGTTGGTGCAGGGTTTGGGCCCGTCGACGCGGCCGTCGGCGGAGTGCACGAAGACGAGGTCGATGTCGCTGGAGTAGTTGAGCTCGCCGCCGCCGAGTTTGCCGAGGGCGATCGCGGCGATCGTCGCCGGCTGGCCATCGGATCCGCGGGGGATTCCCCGCTGCTGTTCGACGATCTTCGTGGCCGTCGTGAGGGCGGCCTCCACGATGCAGTCGGCAACGTGCGAGAGCTGGCTGGTGACAGTCTCCAGCCGTTGGCCGCCGACGATATCTCCGTAGGCGATCCGGAGTACCTGCCGGCGGCGAAACCGCCGTAAGGCCTCGAGCACCGAGTCGGGCGACCCACTGCCGCCGATCTCCGCGGCCAGCAACGCCGCGAGTGTCTCCTGCTTCTCGGGCCGTCCTCGGCCCACGCGAACCTCCTCCCAGGCCTCCGGATCGGCGATTACCAGATCGGCGAGGTGGGGGCTCGCCGAGAAGACCTCCAGCAAGACACGAAGGCTGTCGGGATCGCGGTCGAAGAGCGTGGCGGCCGAGAGCGGACTGCGAACGGCGGCGACGTAGCGGATCAGGGCGGCCAACACGCGGTCGGGATCGCTGACGGCGGGGAGAAAGTCCTTCAGCCAGTGCGAGAGGGCCTCGATCAGATCGAATGTCACGCCGGCAGCGGCCAGCCCCGCAAAGGCCCGCGGTGCGAGTGACGGGTCGCCGAGACCCGCCTCGCGGCCCCAGGCAATCGCCGCCGTCGGATCATCGAGAAGGCGACAGCCGGCAGCCTGTACTGCGGCAGGACCCTCGTCAGCGCGCGGTGCGGATGGCATGAAACATTACCCCTCATGCGGCCGCCTCGCCGTTTTTTTCATTGTAGCCACCCGCCAGAATACGGCTTCGCGAGGGGTGTCTGCGCCGAACAGCCCGCCGTCTCCCCGGCGTGCGCCGGGGGGCTTTTATTGCGTCAACAAGCGCACTCAGAATGCGGGATTCGAGGAGTGTCTGCGGTCGTTCATAGAAGCCCCCCTGCGAGCAGGGGGGACTGCGAGCGATCTGCCGTAGGCCCTCGGGTTTGCAAACTGGTGCGGGGTGCAAACAACGCCCGTCACGCGCAACCCCGCCGAACGACTCAGGTAACGAGCAGGCCCGTCGAACGACACTGGCCGCGAGCAGACCCCGCGGGGATTTTGAAGATTAACGCGTGGATTTCGGGGGTTGGTTGGTGATGAACGCGGATTGGGCGTGTTGGTGGTGAGCGGTTGCTGGGGCTCCCGGGGACCGGGAAGGCCCAACGGCCCGCCGTCCCCCCGGCTCGCGCCGGGGGGCTTTTATGGCGAGGGGACTGGCTCCGAGCGAAGCAAGGTGCCTGTACCCGTTTCGATGGCGAGGGGACTGGCTCCGAGCGAAGCGAGGTGCCTGTACCCGTTTCGAGCCCGCGCCACTCGGAACACCCAACGTCCCGCCGTCCCCCCGGCTCGCGCCGGGGGCTTTCATGTGCGGGGTGGGGCGATCTGATAGACGTCAGGGGTGGGCTCGCCGGCGTAGCCGAGCCCCTCGAGCGGCACCGCCTCGGCCAGGCCGTCGGCAACGGTGCCTGAGAGCGACCAGGCCCCCGCCTCCTCAATCTCGACGTCGATGATCCGGCCGATCAGCCGGCCCGGTGCGTCGAACACGACGATCCGGTCGCACATCGTCCGGCCGGAGAGCTGGACCGTGTCGTCGGGGCCCGCCTCCACCTGCCGCTTCTCGTCGCGGGCCGAGAGCCCCTCGACGAGCACCTGCTGGCGGGTGCCGAGAAACCGCTGGTTGCCCGCCAGGCTGGCCTCGGCCTGGGCTTCCAGCAGGAGGCGGTTGCGTTCCTTCTTGACCTCCTCGGGCACGTCGTCGGGCTGCCGCTGAAAAGCCTTGGTGCCCGGCCGCGGGCTGTATTTGAAGATGAACGAGTTCTTGAAGCCGACCGTCCTGACCAGGTCGAGCGTCAGCTTGAACTCGGCGTCGGTCTCGCCGCAGAAGCCGACGATGAAGTCGCTCGTCACCGCGGCGTGGGGAATCGCCTCGCGGATCCGCCCGAGCATCTCCATGTATTCGCCGATCGTGTAGCCCCGCTTCATCCGGGCGAGCACGTCGTCGGAGCCGTGCTGGGCCGGCACATGGAGGTAGTGGCAGACCTTCGGCAGATCGCGGACCGCGGCGATCAAGTCGTCGGTCATGTCCCGCGGGTAGTTGGTGACGAACTTGATCCGGTCGAGGCCGTCGATCGCGTCGAGCGAGACCAGCAGGTCGGCCAGCCGCGTCGTCCGGCCGCCGTCGGCATACCGGTAGGAGTTGACCGTTTGGCCGATCAGCGTGATCTCCCGGCAGCCCTCGGCGACGAGTTTCCCCGCCTCGGCGAGGATTGTTTCGGGCGAGCGGGCCTGCTCGGGACCGCGAACGTGGGGGACGACGCAGAACGCGCAGAACTTGTCGCAGCCGGTCTGGGTGCGGATGAAGGCCTGGAAGGGCGTGGGCCGCATCGCCGGATCGCGGTCGGGATCGTAGCTCTCGAAGGAGCGGGCGATCGCCTCGCGGGCCGCCCCCTTGCGGTCGAGGCTCACCTCCAGCCGCGGCCCGCCGCCGGCCAGCACGTCGGCCACGAGCGACGGCACCTGGTGGAGCTGCCCGGGGCCGACCACGAGATCGACCCAGGGGGCCCGCCGGCGAACGAGCTCCTGATCCTTCTGGGCCATGCAGCCGAGCACGCCGACGACGAGGTCGGGCTTCTTCTGCTTCTCGAGCCGAATCCGGCCCAGCGCCGAGTAGACCTTGTCTTCGGCGTGCTGCCGGACGGAGCAGGTGTTGTAGAAGACGGCGTCGGCCTCGGCAGCCCCACGGGCCATCTCCCAGCCCTGCCGGCGGAGCGCCGCCACGACAAGCTCGCTGTCGAGCACGTTCATCTGGCAGCCGACGGTCTCGATCCAGAGTCGCTTGGGCATGGGCAGCAGTTTACCAACGCCCTCAGCCGAGCCGAGAGCCCGCCCCCAGAGGGCTGCCCCGCAGAAACTCGGCGGCCGTCATCGCCCGCTTGCCCTCGGGCACCAGCCGCGTCAGCGACACCGCCGTGCCGCCACCGCAGGCGACGACGATCCGGCCTGGGTCGGGGGCCGATTCGGTGGCGATGACGGTGCCGGGCTCGGCCGCCGGTGTCGGAAACTCCTCGGGGGACGCGACCTCCACCGCCGCCAGCACCAGCCGCTGCCGCTCCCCATCGCCCCGCTCGAAGAAGGTGACTGCCCGGGGCCAGGGATCAAAGGCCCGCCGCATCCGCTCGATCGCTGCGGCCGGCCGCGACCAGTCGACGATCCCGTCGGCCTTGGCGAGCCGGGGGGCCCGCGTCGCCGTCGCCTCGTCCTGGGGAATCCCGACCTCTGCCGGATCGTGGCCAGCCGCCACCGTCGCCTCGAGCCGCTCGATCGCGTCGAGCACCGCCTGGGAGCCGATCTCGGCGAGCCGCGTTTCGAGTTCCGCGGCCGTCTCCCGCGGGCCGATCGGCGTCTCCCGGGCGGTGATCACGCGGCCGGCATCGAGCCGCGGGGTCATCCCGATCACGCTGACTCCGGCGAGCGGATCGCCTGCGAGGATCGCCCACTGGATCGGCGCAGCGCCGCGGTGCCGGGGCAAGAGCGAACCGTGGAGGTTGATCCCGCGCAGCGGCGGCACCCCGAGCAGTTCGGCCGAGAGGAGCTGGCCGTAGTCGCAGACCACCAGCAGATCGGGGGCAAGCTCGCGGATCGCGGCGACGCTCTCGGGGTCGTTGACCCGCTCGGGGGCGAGCACCGGCAGTCCGGCCGCCACCGCCGCCTTCCGCATTGGGTTGGGCGGAGGCCGGCGACCGGGCGGCGCGTGGTCCGGCCGGGTGACGACCGCGACGATCTCATGTGGTGAGGCGACGAGGGCCCGAAACATCGGCACGGCAAAGGGCCCGGTGCCCATCACGACCAGTCGCAGCGGCTTCACGCCTGGCACCGGGCCGCCTCCAGCCGGTCGAGATCGGCGAGCAGGTCGGCGTCGGGGGGCAGCTCACCGCGGGACTGCTTGCCGGTGAAGATCTCGGCGAGGCCCTCCAGTTGGCCGCGGACCTCGAGGGCCGCCGCCTCGGGCAGCCGGTCGGTGAACAGGCGGCCCTCGAGATGGTCGAACTCATGCTGGACGACCCGGGCAAGCAGGCCGTCAAGGTCGGCCTTGATCGGCTCGCCGGCGAGCGACCAGGCCTCGACGATGACTCGCTCCGGCCGCCGCACGTCCATCCGCACGCCCGGCAGACTGAGGCAGCCCTCCTCCTGGACCGCGGTGCCGCGGGGCCGGCTGAGCACCGGATTGATGAAGACGTGTTCCTCGCCCTCGCCCCGCTGACCCGCGCAGTTGACGACGAAGATCCGGTAGGGCAGGGCGACCTGATTCGCTGCCAGGCCGATCCCTTGGGCCTCGTACATGATGTCGAACATCCGGGCCACCGCATCGCGGATCTCCCGGTCGAGCCGCACCAGCGGACGGGCCGGCCGCCGCAGGGCCGGATGCGGATATTCAACCAGGGCCAGCGGGCCGATGGCGGTGGCGTCGGTCGGGGCGGGGGTGTCGGGCATGACTAAACCTTGTCAAAACTGGCAAAACGTCGCTCCATCATATCCCCTCGGCCTGCCGCGGTTGCGGTGACCGCAGGCTCCGATGAGGAACGGGGCTTGTCCCGCCGAGCGGTCAAACGTCTTCGCGGGCCGCATCTCTGATCACCGGGAGATCCGGGGGTAGAGTGTCGCACAGCATGGCTGACTCGGAAAACCCGCTGACCCCCGACTGGCTCGCGCCGTCGCTGCTGATCGCGACCTGCGGCTGGATCGGCCGCATACCCTTCGCCCCGGGCACCTTCGGCTCACTTGTCGGCCTGCCGCTTTCGTTGGGCACCGGAGCGGCGGCCACATGGCTGGCCGGCCGGCTGGCGGCCTCGGCGGTTCCGATGCCGGCCGTCGCGATCGAGGCGGCGATCCTGGCAGTTTTTTTCCTCGCGGCGATTCCGATCTGCACGCGGGCCGCCGCGTTGCTCGCCAGCAAAGATCCCGGACCGGTCGTGATCGACGAGGCGGTGGCGGTGCCGGTCGTGCTGCTGGCGGTGCCGCCGGCCGCTCGGGGGCTCGTCATCCTGGCCGCCGCGTTCGTGTTGTTTCGAATCTTTGACATCCTCAAGCCGCCGCCGGTTCGACAGCTCGAACGCCTGCCGCGGGGCCTCGGGATCATGGCCGACGACATCGGGGCCGCCGCTCTGGCCGCCGGTTGCCTGGCGGCGGCTCGCTGGCAGGGTTTGTTGTGATCGCGGATTGGGCGGGCTGGTGGTGAACGGAGAGTGGCCGATGACGTGTCGGGGGTTCGATGATTGTGATTGCGGATTGAGCGGGTTCGTGGTGGACGATTCAACGGGCTTCCGGGGACCCGGAAAAGCCCAACAGCCCGCCGTCCCCCCGGCTCGCGCCGGGGGGCTTCTCTAGGAAAAGGGGACTGGCTCCGAGCGAAGCGAGGTGCCTGTACCCTTTTCCAACGCG
>CALGAS010000071.1 GCA_937959175.1 uncultured bacterium
CGCCACGAAGAAGCGATGATCCCGCAGCCGTCCAAGATCCTGGGCAAGTTGCCGACCCGCTTCCGAGGCGTCGACGACCAGCGTACTCCGCTGCGTGCCGACGTTGGTCGCGGGCATCAACTCCTCATACACGCTGCGGGCCACCGCCTGAGCCCCGCCAACGGCGAGGATTGTGAAGGCCCAGTCGAGCAGGAGCACCGAGCGGGGAATCTGCGGCCAGCCGGGGAGGTAGTAGGAGAAATAGTTGAATGCGACGAGCACGAGCAGGGCCATCGTCGATGTGCGGAGCAGGTTGTTGAGATCGGCGAAGCGGGCTGATCGCCAGGGCCGGTGGCAGAGCCCGCGGACGTAGAAGGCGAGGACTTTGAGGCCGATGACAACCCCAATCGTCCGCAGGATCATCTCGGAGTCGGAGGGCTTGAAGAGCAACTCCCCGCGGACAAAGAACGCCGCCAGGTAGGTGAACTCGAAGATCACGGCCAGCATGGCCGTGACCACGATCGCCTCACGGCTCGGCAGCCGAGACCGCCACCAGGCGGCCAGCCGGCTCGTCAGCATGCTGCGTGTCGCTGCGATCATGCAGGAGGAATCCTCGGGTCAGATACGTTCCAGGTCCACGTCTTCAAGTTCGATTGAAGCGCCCTGGTTGAGGAACCGTACGGCGACCATCAAGCGTTGTTCGCCCCGCCGCTTCAAAACAATACCCTCCACTCCCCGCAGAGGCCCGCTCTTCACACGCACAAGCTGCCCCGGCTCGATCCGGGCCTCGGGCGTGAGCGGATGCTCGGAGTCGATGAGCCGCTTGATCGCCCGCAGATCCGAGACGAGCAACTCCTCATCGGGGATCGGAAGCCAGCGGGCGACGGTGTTGGTCGCGAGGGCATCTCGCCGCTGCTCGTCGTCGACTGGGGCGAAGACGTAGCCTGGGAAGAGCGGCACATAGGAATGCCGCACGCGGCCGCCAGCTGTGTGGAGCCGCCGCGGGATGAGCGGGGCGTAGAAGGGCACATGCGCCGCCTCGAGCTTCCGCATGAGATCCTTCTCGCGGCGGGCGAGCGTGTAGAAGGCGATCCAGCGGGCATCCTCTGCTGCGGCAGCCTTGCCGAACGGATCAGACTCACCGCCATCAAGGAGGCCGGCCGGGAAAACGTCCCGTTGTCTGGGCAAGATGGGCATGGGAGGAAGTTTCGTCGTGAAACCACTGGATGTCGCCCCGCCCTGGCGATCCCCGGCTCCGGGGAGCAGCCCGCGCAGACTCCGTTCTCGTGGGTGACCGGCTGATCACCCTGTAACCGCCTGGAATCCCGAGCCCCGGAAGTCCAGACCGCTTCCTAGTTTACGCCCCGCTGAGACCAAAATCTCGCCCCCCGGAAAACCCTCACCGGTTTCTCGCAACCGCCCCGCTCCCCGACCGGAAAGAAGGGCAAAGTCTGCCGGTCGATTCTGCCGATAACTCCGATCGCAGCGACTCTACCGGTTGCAAGGAGCAGGCGATGACCAGCCAAAACAGCGGCACTTTCGAGAAAAACTCACCCCGCGGCCCGGCCGCAGGCCGGCGGCGGCGGGACAGCCTCGCCCTCCTCCTGGCCCTGGCCGGGTCCCTGGCAGCCGCCACCGGCTGCCAGACATTTGGGCGGCCCCAGAACAACACCCGCAAGCGGGTGATGCTCGAAAGCCAGTGCCCCCCGACCGATCCCGGCCGGATGCCGGCCAAGGAACTCGCCAAGATGACGCTTCCGCCCTACGTCATCGAGCCGCCAGACATTCTGCTGGTCGACGCGCTTCGCGTCGTGCCCAAGCCGCCCTTCCGGATCCAGTCGTTTGACACGCTGCAAGTGATCGTCGAGGGCACGCTCCTCGAGCAGCCGATCAACGGGCTCTACGTCGTCGAGCCTGGCGGGATGCTCGATCTCGGGCCTTCCTACGGGAAGGTGATGGTCGGCGGGCAGTCGCTCGAGGAAGCTCGCGACTCCGTCTTCCGGCACTTGAAGCGGACGCTCCGCGACCCGCAGGTCTCGCTGACGCTCGCCCAGGCCGCCGGCCAGCAGCAGATCGCCGGCGAGCATCTCGTCGGCCCGGACGGCACGATCAACCTCGGCACCTACGGCACGGTCTACGTGACCGGGATGACCCTCGACGAGGCCAAGCAGGCGATCGAGGACCATCTCGACGACTACCTCGACGCGCCGCTCGTGAGCGTGGACGTCTTTGCCTACAACTCGAAGGTCTACTACATCGTGACCGAGGGGGCGGGCTATGGCGACAACGTCGTCCGGCTGCCGGTAACGGGCAACGAGACCGTCCTCGACGCGATCGCCCAAATCAACGGCCTCTCGCGGCTCTCGAGCAAAGACATCTGGATCGCCCGGCCAGCGCCCTCGGGCGTGGGCTGCGACCAGGTGCTGCCGGTGGACATCGAGGCGATCATGAAAGGCGGCGCGACCGCCACCAACTACCAG
>CALGAS010000072.1 GCA_937959175.1 uncultured bacterium
CCTTCACGGTGCCCATCGGCCTGCCGCTGCCCCCCGACTTCAGCCTGCCCGACTCGGCCCCGCTCGCGCAGTTCGGCCGCTCGCTGGCGCGGATGACCTCGGCCAATGACTTTACCGAGACGGTAACCGTCGAGCCGGCCGCTGATCTGGCGGCGATTCCGCTGCCGCTGCGGCCGCAGGAACTGGCCCGGTTCGAACTCGAGAGCGATCGCCGGCTCGTGATCCGCACCCAGCAGGCCGTGGAAGGCTTCGCCCTGGTCAAAGAGCCCGACATCGTCCTCCAGCCGGGCGTGCCCTGGACCTGGCAGCGAACCGAGGACGGCACCAATCCCTTCCTCGGCTCGACGGCCAAACTCGAGGCTACGAATGAGGCCGACGCTCCCGCCCGGCTCGAGATCCGCTGGCAGCTTGTGCCCGAGCACCCCCAGGCGGCGATCCTCCCCTGGGCGATCGCGGTCCTGACGGCCATCGTCGGGGCCTACGCCGTGTTTCGGCTCAGCTGCGGCCGCGTGGCGGCGATCGCGGCGGCCACCACGAAAGAGGCGATCGGACAGCCGCTGTTTTCGGTGGTCATCGGAGCGGGGCTGATCCTGATCGTCCTCTTTCTGGTGATTCCCTACAACACGTTCGGCGAAGACGTGAAGATGTACAAGGACAGCGGCCTGACGCTCATCAAGGTGCTGGCCCTGCTAATGGTCGCCTGGACCGCCGGGGTGGCCGTATCTGAGGAGATCGACGGCCGCACCGCCCTGACCGTGCTCTCCAAGCCGCTGACCCGCTGGCAGTTCGTGCTCGGCAAGTTTGCCGGTCTGGTGCTCGTGGCCCTGCTGGTGTTTCTGATTCTCGGCGGCGGGCTGCTGGCGGCCACCAACCTCAAGGTGGTTTATGACGCCCGGGAGGGCGCCAAGGTCGATCCGGTCTGGTGGGCCTGCGCCGACGAAATGATCACGGTTGTGCCAGGGCTTGTCCTCTCCTTTCTGGAGACGGTCGTGCTGGCGGCGATCGCCCTGGCGGCCTCCACGCGGCTGAGCACCGTGGCCAACCTGATCCTCTGCTTCGTCGTGTATGCGTTGGGGCACCTCGTGCCGCTGATCGTGCAATCAAGCGTGGGAAAGTTTGCGATCGTGCGATTTACCGGACGCCTGTTCGCCACCATCCTGCCGGTGCTCGACCACTTCACCGTCGAGGCGGCGGTCGTGGGGGGCGTGCCGATTCCCTGGGGCTACCTCGGCTGGGCCGCCCTCTACGCGGCCCTCTACTCGGCGGTCGCCATCCTCCTGGCCCTCGTGCTCTTCCAGCACCGCGACCTCGCCTGAACCGTCGGATGATCGGCGAAGCCTTACCGCACCAGGCCGGTGCGGGCGGTCACGCCGAGCATGGTCAGGTCGGCAGTCGACGTGCCGGGCAGCGTCCACCAGCCCGTTTCGGCCGGACGCACCGCCTGGGCTTCGGCCTGACCGTCGATAAAGAAGGTGATCCCGCGGCCCAGCCGGCGTTCGACCCGCGGGCCGAGCGTGACCCCGATCAGGCTCCGCTCTTGCCCCGGTGCCAGCATCGTGCGGAGTTCGAGCGACTCCCGTCCCGAGGCATGGTCGCTGGCCACCCCGATCCGTCCGGTCCAGCGGGAGGGTCCCTCGCCGATCATCGCCGGATCGGCCAGCACGCCGGCGGCGACGTCGATGCGGTCGATGCGGCTGCGAACCTCCGCCGACATCGGGCCGGGCGTCGCGTCGGGACCGCTCGGCCCCTGCACGACGATCCCTTTGAACTCCAGCGGGGGCCGGATTTCGTCATCGCGTTGCCCACCCGCCTGCCGCAGGGCCGCCGCCACCGAACCGCTGCCCTCGAAGCCTCCCAGGCCGAGGCCTTCAAACACGACCGGCGGCGGATCGACCGCTGCCGCCGGGCCGGCGACAAGGCCCAGCAAAACCACGAGCAGAGCCGCGGGGATTCGGCCAACGCCTCGTTCGAAGGGCACGCTGCGGGGAAGCGGAAAGGGCATCATGGCGGGAGAAGGCAGGTGGGATATCGACATATTGCGTATCGGCTCGGAGCTGTCGCGGGCTTTGCCAACCGACTCTTCCGATCGGGGCGGCCGGGCGGACTCAGCCGGTTTTGCGATGTGGAAAGAGCGGAATCGTGACGCGGGGCGGCCGGCCGGAGGGCCGGCCACTGCCGAATCGCGAACACTCGAGCACCTCGAGCACGCGGGCAGCCACCTCGACCGCCGCCGCTCCGGCCGTTGCAGGCACCTGCGACTCGCCGCCCGACCGGATCGTCTGGAGGAGGTCGTCGTGCTCGCCGGCAATCGCATTGGCATCGGGCACCGAAATCTGCTCGAGCGGCAGGATGTCGCTGAAGAACCGGTCTTTGAGGCCGGGCCGCTCGGCCACCGGCACGGCCGCGGCGGAGAAACTGCCGTCACGGACCGACTCCGATGGCGAGACCACTTCGACCGTCTTGGCATTGAGATCCGCGGCCACGCTCCCGCCCACGCCCCAGAGAGCGACCGTTCGCTCGAGCCGGGGCGCGATCCGAGACGCGGAAAGTTCCGCCACGACGCCGGAGTCGAAGGTCAGCCGAGCCCGGACAGCATCCTCGTGGCCGCCGGTCGCCACCAGGCCCCGGGCCTCGACCCCCTCCAGCCGTCCGGGAGCGAGGGAGAGCACCAGATCGATGTCGTGAATCATCAGGTCGTGGACCACGCCCACGTCGAGCGATCGAAAGGTGAAGGGGGCCATCCGCCGGGCCTCGACCAGGCTCACCTCGCCCGCCCGGGCGGCGGCGGACCGCCATGCCGGGTTGTATCGCTCCACATGCCCCACCGAAACCACCCGGCCCAGCCGGCGGGCGGCGGCGGCGATCTCACGGGCCTCCTCGACGGTCGCCGCCAACGGCTTTTCGACCAGCATGTCGATGCCCGCCTCGAGGAGCGGCAAGGCCACCTCGGCGTGAAGCCCGGTCGGCGCGGCGACCACGACGGCATCGACGAGGCCGACCAGTTCGCCCGGCGTCGCCAGCGGCCTGCAGCCGTGGGCGGCCGCGACGCGATCCCGGGCCTCGGCCGTGGGATCGACCACCGCGATGAGGTCCGCGTCGTCGCGGCCCGCCAGCAGGCGGGCATGAATCGTCCCCAGGTGACCACAGCCGACCACCGCCATTCGTGTCGCATTCATGCCGCTCTCCTCCTGTCTCGGGACCGTCCGTGACGACCCTCCTGCTGATTGCCGAGAAATCCGAGCATCTCCTCCACCTCCGTCGCCAGCATCCCCTGGCTGCGGAGAATCTCCCGCGCCGGCTCGAGCCCAACCTTGGCACGAAAGAGCAGTCGGTGGGCCTCAGCGAGGGCCGCGACGGCCCCGGGCGGAAAGCCGGCCCGCTTGAGCGCCACGACGTTCACGCACCGCGGCCGAGCCGGGACTCCCTCGCAGAGCATGAAGGGGGGCACGTCGTGCAAGACCCGCGAGAGGCCGGCCACGAACGACCATGATCCGATCGTCGCCCAGTGATGCACCGCGACCGCTCCGGAGAGCGAGGCCCGCGAGCCGACCCGGACATGCCCGCCCAGGAGCGTTCCGTTGGCGATCGTCACGCCGTCACCGATCCGGCAGTCGTGGGCCACATGGGAGCAGGCCATCAGGAAGCAGCCGCTCCCGATGGTGGTCAGCCCTTCTTCCTTCTCGCTGCCCCGATTGATCGTGACGCCTTCCCGGATCAGGTTGTCGTCGCCGATCGTGACCCGCGTGGGGGAACCCCGATAGCTGATGTCCTGCGGCTCACCGCCAATCACGCAGTTGGGGTAGATGCGATTGCGGCTGCCGAGCACCACCTGCCCCATCAGGGTGACATGGTTCTCGAGCACCGTGGCCGTCCCGATCACCGCCTCCGCCGAGATCACGCAGTGGGGGCCGATTCGCACGCCGGGGGCGAGCCTCGCCTTCGCATCCACCACCGCCGACGGATGGATCACCGGCGGGGGCAGATCGCCTCCCTCGGCGTCCGGAGGTGCGTGCGTGGGCAACAGGCTCATCGACGACTCAGGCCGTAGCCCGCCTCCGCGCCAGGTTCCGCAGGCGGGCCGCCAGGGCGGCATTGAGCCGATGGCCGCTGCGACGCGCCCGCACGCGGGCATGCAGCGGTCGGCCGGCCAGGGCCAAATCGCCCACCAGGTCGAGGACCTTGTGCCGGACACACTCGTCGGGCCAGCGGAGCGGATTGTCGATCGGGCCGTCTGCCCCAAAGACCACCAGATCGCGGGTGGTCACCGTGCCGGCCAGCCCCGCAGCCTGCAGTCGCTCGGCCTCGGCCGCCCCGATGAAGGTCCGGGCCGCGGCCAGCTCCGATCGATAGGTCTCGGGCGTCACCTCCAGGGCCAGCCGCTGGCAGCCGATCGGGCCGGGCCCGTAGTCGAGCTCGTAGTCGATGGTGAGGCCGGGCGACGTGGACGGGACCGCCTCGATCCAGGCGTCGCCCTCGGCGACGCGGCATGGCTCCTGAAGTACCAGCGGCTCGAGCGGCGGCCCCAGCCGCTCGACTCCCGCAGCCTCGAGCGCCGCGACGAACTCCCGGGCCGAACCGTCCATGCCGGGCATCTCTTCGCTGCTCACGCGAATCAAACAGCAGTCGATGCCGAGGCCCGCCAGGCTGCTGACGACATGCTCGACCATCTGCACTCCGGCCCCCGCGACGGCGAGGTTGGTGCGGGCGGTGGCATCCACCCGATTCTCGACGGCCACCGGGATCCTGACGGGCACCCCGCCAACCGTCCTCAGAAACGCAAGCCCTGTCCCCGCCGCCGCCGGCAGAAACTCGACCTTGCAGGCTTGGCCGCTCCAATAGCCCGTGCCGGAGACTGTCACCGCGCGGCGAATCGTCTGCTGCGGACGGGGCTGCATGGAACGCGTGCCGAAAGAGAAAGCCACGGCCCGCCTCCGGCGGAGGAGGCGGGCCGTGGCGGTAAATGTCGATCAGCGGATCGGCCGCTGCGGCTGACCGGCGACGGGATTGCCGTTGAGCATCCGGAGGATGTCAGGCGTGATGTCGACCTGCGGATCGTGGTAGACGATCGGCTTGGTGATGCTGCCGAGGATCTTGTTGCGGTCGCTGTCGTCCACGGGCTCGCCGTCGAAGCGATGCACCACCGCGATCCCGTTCTCCCGGGCAAACTGGCTGACGGCCCGCTCGATCTCCGAGTAGACCTGCAGGTAGACCTTAGCCTCCCGCTCCATGAAGTCCTTCTTCTGGAGCTGGGCGTTGACGTTGAAGTCGCCCTGGGCCTTGGCGATCTCGGCCTCCAGCTTACGGTATTCGGGCGTGCCGACGTTGAAGCCCTTGAGCTGCTCCATCAGGCCGTTGATCCGATCGCGCTCGGCCTTCAGCCCGTTCTCGGCCGCCATGACCTCGTCTTTCATCTTGTCCATCGCCGTCTTGAAGCGGGCATGGTTTTTGAAGATGTAGCCGACGTCGATCACGGCCACGTGCGTGGCCGGCGGGGCCGCGGCCGTCCGCTGCACGGGCCGGACGGCCGGCTGGCCGGGGGCCTGCCCGAAGGCGGTTGAGGTCGCCACAGCGGCGACGAGGGCGACGATTGCCATTTGCCTGTTCACGGATTGCTCTCCTTGCTGGCGGAACGCGGGCCGGTCATTTCGGTCGCGGGAACCCGCCCGACGGCCTTCCGTAGCCGTCCTTGGATCCCGACGCGGGCGGGATGATGGCGGCAGCCGCCCGCCGACTCAAGGCCACTTTTCCGCCGCGAAAGCGGCCCCCGCCACCAGACTCTCAGCAACCACCGACCTCACCCAGGCTCGGGGTGAGCCCATGCCGTGTCGCTCGGACGCTCACTCCGGGCATCCTGCCCTCCGTTCGCTCGTAGCGGTTCACCTCGCGCGGGCTCGGGGTGAGCCCATGCCGTGTCGCTCGGACGCTCAC
>CALGAS010000073.1 GCA_937959175.1 uncultured bacterium
ATGTCGGCATTGACCCGGGCCAGCAGCACGCCGCGGAAGTTGGGCCGGCCGTAGATGTTGTCGAAGAAGTCGGGGCCGGCGATCCGGTTGTAGGTGGCACCCGCCCCTTGGAGGAGCGGCTGGTTGAAGGTGAAGTCGTAGTTGGTGGTCCAGGTCGAGGGGACGACGACGTTGTCGCTGCCCGGCGGGTCTTGCTCGCGAATTGGCGAGTTGTTGTTGTCGTAGATCGTTTCGTTCGCGAAGCCGAAGGTCGCACCGGTCGCGGTCCGCTTGGTCAGCCCCGTTCGCCAGTTGCCGGTGTCGCCGATCAACACCCGCGGGAAGACCGCGCTACCGACGCCGAGGTCGATATTCTGCGGCTTGTTGAGCCGGTCCCAGGTGAGCGAACTGGAGAGCTGGGCATCAAAGAGGGCCAGGGCGCTCTCGACGCCGCGGAAGGGATCGGTTTCGACGATCGCCGGGTCGTAGACGGTGGGCGTGGCCTGCGGGGCGGTCAAGAGCGAGACCGGCGGCTCACCGGTCTGCGGCCGCGGGCCGCCGAAACTGGCGAACCGGCCCCCGAGGTTCCGCAGCACCTTGCCGTTCTCGAGCGCCGTGCGGACCGCCTCTTCGAGCGAGAGTTCCCAGATCTCATCGAAGTTGGGATTGGTGAGCGTCAGCGGCTCGCTCGCCCCGGCTGCCTCGTCAAGTGGCTCCTGGCAGGTGTCGGGGTATTCGATCTTTTGGATCGCCCCGACGTAGTGGGAGAGGTCGCCGTCCTCGAAAAAGTAGAACGGCTGCCGCGGAGCGCACCCCGAGGCCACGACCAGCAGGCTCGTGAGAATGGCCCAGGCTTGTCTGAGGTGGCGTGGCACGGTGGGGGTCAGGCCGGGGGTGAGGATGGAGCATCAAAGCCGCCGCTGCGCCTCGAGGGGGTTCCCCGTCGAACGACGGTTCCTCCCGATCCGGCGCCCCCCGACTCCGAACCAGCACGTGACCGCGACCCGAGGCGCAGCGGCAGCAGATGAGGTATCGGCCCACCCCCCCCGCAAACTTGGAGCAATCGTCAAAGTCATCACTGCCGTTGGCAGGATGGGGGGTTCGGGAAGATCCAACGCCCCGCAGTTCCCCCAGCTCGTTCAGTCGACGAGATGGCAGGCGACGCGGTGGCCGGGGGCGATTTCCCGCAGCACGGGGACATCGCGGGTGCAGCGGTCTTCCCGCAGCGGGCAGCGGCTGTGGAAGGGACAGCCGCTCGGCGGGTTGACGGGGCTGGGCACTTCGCCAGAGAGGACCGTCCGCTGCCGCGTCGCCTCCTGCACCGGGTCGGGCACCGGCACCGCCGAGATCAGGGCCTGCGTGTAGGGATGGCGAGGGGCCGCCACGATCTCCCGGGCGTCGGCCTCCTCGACGATTCGGCCGAGGTACATCACGGCGATCCGGTCGCTGATGTGCCGGACCGCCGCCAAGTCGTGGGCGATGAAGATCATCGTCAGGCCGAGCTCCTCCCGGAGGCGGGCAAGGAGATTGAGAATCTGAGCCTGGATCGAGACGTCGAGGGCGCTGATCGGCTCATCGGCCACGATCAGGTCAGGGCCCAGCGCGAGCGCCCGGGCGATCCCGATCCGCTGCCGCTGCCCGCCGGAAAACTCGTGCGGATAGCGGCGAATGAACCGGGGATCCATGCCGACGGTCGCCATCAGTTCCTGGACCCGCCGCCGCCGGTCGCCGCCGCCGGTGAGGCCGAAGTTTCGCAGGGGCTCGGTCAGGATCGCCTCGACGGTCATCCGGGGATTGAGCGAGGCGAAGGGGTCCTGAAAGATCATCTGCATCCGCCGGCGGAGCTCACGAAGGCGGGCATCCCAGACCCAGCGGCGGCCCTTCCGCACCCACCAGTCGTGGATGGGCTGGCCATCAAACACGACCGTGCCGGCCGAGGGCTTCAACAGTTGCAAGACCGCCCGGCCGGTCGTCGATTTGCCGCAGCCGCTCTCGCCGACCAGGCCGAGCGTCTCGCCGCGGCGGACGACCAGATTCACCCCATCGACCGCCCGCAGCTCGTCGTGGCCGCGTCTCAGGAGGCCGCCCGGCCGCTCCAGCCGAAAACGCACCGCCAGGTCGCGGACTTCCAGCAGCGGGGATGATTCGGCCCGGGGCAGCGTACTCATCCGCCGGCCTCCGCCTCGAAGCAGGCCGCCCGGTGCTCGGCCGAGACTGCTACGACCGGCGGCTCCTCACGGCGGCAGCGGTCGGAGGCCAGGGGACAGCGGGGATGGAAGGCGCAGCCGGTCGGCAGGTGGCCGAGATCGGGGGGGAGGCCGGCGATCGCCTCCAGGTGGCCGGTCGGCGGCGTGTCGATTCGGGGCATGCTCGCCAATAGGCCGCGGGTGTAGGGATGCTGCGGGTCGGCAAACAACTCGCCGGTTGGCCCCTCCTCCACGATCCGGCCGGCGTACATCACCACCACCCGGTCGGCCGTGCCCGCAACGACGCCGAGGTCGTGCGTCACCAGCACCACGGCGGTTCCCAGCGACGCCTGCAGTTCGGCGATCAGTTCCAGAATCTGGGCCTGCACGGTGACGTCGAGGGCGGTCGTCGGCTCATCGGCCAGGAGCACCTCCGGCTGGCAGAGCAGGGCCATTGCGATCATCACCCGCTGCCGCATCCCGCCGGAGAACTGGTGGGGATACTGGTCGATCCGCCGGCCTGCGTCGGGGATGCCGACCCGCTCGAGCATCGCGATCGCCTCCTGCCGGGCGGCCGCAGGCGTCGCTCCCCGGTGCACCTCGAGCACCTCGGTCAACTGGCGGGCGACCCGCAGATAGGGATTCAGCGACGTCATCGGATCCTGGAAGATCATCGCCAGCCGGTTGCCCCGGAGGGCCTCGATCTCCTGCTCGGGGAGCCGGAGGAGATCCCGACCCTGGAAACGGATTTCGCCGGAGGGATGGAATGCCGGCGGGGAGGGCACCAGTCGCAATGCCGACAGGCAGGCAACGCTCTTGCCGGAGCCGCTTTCGCCGACGACGCCCAGCGTCTCGCCGCGGCGAACCGAGAAACTCACTCCGTCGACTGCCTTGACCACGTGACCATCGGTCTGGAAAAAGGTCCGCAGATCTCGGATCGTGAGCACCGCCTCGGCGGCATCCCCGGTCGGGGACGGCTCTGTCGTCGTGTCGCTCACCGCCGCATCCTCGGATCGAGCGCGTCGCGGACCCCGTCGCCCAAAAAGTTGAGGGCGAAGAGCATGATCGCCATCACGCTCCCTGGAAAGACGAGCGTCCACCAGAAGACGAGCATCTGATTGGCCCCGTCGTTGATCAGGGCGCCGAGGCTGGCTCGAGGAGCCTGCACGCCCAGGCCCAGAAAGGAAAGAAAGGCCTCCTGAAGGATCATCGAGGGAACGGTCAGCGTGAAGGTCACGATCACCGGCCCGAGGGTGTTGGGAATCAGGTGCCGAAAGACGATGTCGCGTCCGGGCGTGCCGAGGCTCTTCGCCGCCAGCACGAAATCCTGCTGTTTGAGGCTCATCACCTGCCCGCGGACCACCCGGGCGGTCAGCAGCCAGCCCACCGCGCCCAGCGCCAGAAAGACCAGCAGCAGGCTCTTGCCGAGAATCGTGACCAGGATGATTACCAGAAACATGTAGGGCAGCGCGTAGAGGACATCGACCGCCCGCATCATGACCGCGTCGACCAGCCCGCCGGCGTAGCTCGAGACCGCCCCGTAGACCGTCCCGATCGTCGCGGCTACCAACGCCGCCAGGAAGCCGACCGTCAGGCTGACGCGTCCACCGGAGAGCACGCGGACAAGGAGATCGCGGCCGTAGAAATCGGTGCCAAAGGGATGCTCCCAAGACGGAGGCTGCGGACCGTAGGCAAGGTCCTGCGTCTGCTCGTCGTACCCCCAGGTGGCCGCGATCAGCGGGGGCCCGACCAGGCAGGCGACCGCCAGCAGGAGAATCAGGCCGCTGCTGGCGACCGC
Source organism: uncultured bacterium (assembly GCA_937959175.1). Taxonomy (GTDB): domain Bacteria; phylum Planctomycetota; class Planctomycetia; order Pirellulales; family UBA1268; genus QWPN01. The sequence goes on from CALGAS010000073.1 coordinate 3,964, forward strand.
CATCCGGTTTCTCCGGAGCCGCTTCCAGGCGTCGGCCCAGAGCGAGGTGCCGACGACCAGGTCGGTCGCCTGGCCGGCAGCGGGCTCAGACGGGGATCGCTCGGGCAGAGTCACGACGATTCAATCCGCGGGTCGAGGAGGCTGTAGGTGATGTCCACGACCAGATTCATGACGAGCAGAAAAAAGGCATACAGCAGCACGATGCCCATCACCAGGAAGTAGTCGCGGTTGAAGGCGGCATCGACGAAGTAGGGGCCAATCCCGGGGACGTTGAAGATCTTTTCGACCACGACGCTTCCCGTCAGCATGCTGGCGATCGCCGGGCCGAGGTAGCTGACAACCGGCAGGAGGCCGCCCTTGAGCATGTGCCGCCAGATCACCAGCCGCTCCGAGAGCCCCTTGGCTCGAGCCGTACGGATGAAGTCGCTCCGCACGACCTCGAGCATCCCGCCCCGGGTGAGCCGGGCAATCGAGGCGGCATAGATCGTGCCCAGGGTAAGGCCGGGCAGGATCACGTGCCGCCAGTCGCCCCAGCCGGCCGGCGGCAGGAGGTGCCAGCGGAGCGAGACCACCAGCACCAGGAGCGGCCCCAGCACGAAGCTGGGAATGCTGATCCCGACCAGGGCCGCGGCCATCGCGGCATGGTCCCAGACGGTGTTCTGCCGGACGGCCCCAATGATGCCGGCCGTGATTCCCACCAGCAGTGACCAGACCAACGCCACCGCCGCGAGCGTCAGCGTGACCGGGAAGCCGGCCGCGATGATCTCGTTGACCGTCCGCTGCGGGTACTTGGTGGAGAGCCCCAAGTCGCCGCGGGCCAGGTTGCCGAGGTAGCGGAGAAACTGCACCGGTAGCGGCTTATCGAAGCCGTACTTGGCGTCGAGTTGACGGCGGACCTCGGGCGGAATCTCCTTCTCGCTCGAGAACGGCGAGCCGGGCGCCAGCCGAACCAGGGCGAACGAGGCCAGGACGATCACCAGGATGGTGGGCACCAGTTCCAGCAGCCGGCGGAGGATCGAGCCGATCATCGCGGAGCCTCACCGGGGAGTATGGTGGCCCGAGCCTCGGCAGCCCGCGGGGCAGCCGGGTCGAAGGTTTCGTCAATCGAGAGATACTTCCAGGGATGCCTGTCCTGGTAGTTTCCATCGATGCCACGAACGTAGGGCTTGATCAACTGGCTGCGGGTATAAATGTAGAGAGGAATCAAGGGCTGCTCGGCCAAGGCCAAGGCCTCGGCCTCCCGCAGGTGGTCCAGCCGGGCGGCGGGGTCGGTCTGGCGATTGGCCGCCTGGAGCAGCCGGTCGTACTCGGGGCTCGACCAGTTGGAATGGTTGTTGCCGCAGTCGCTGGTGAGGAGTTCGAGGAAGTTGAACGGATCGGCGTAGTCGCCGGTCCAGCCCATCCGGCAGATCTGGAAGTTCATCAGTTCGGCATTCGACAGGAAGACCTTCCACTCCTGGTTCTCGAGTTCGACGGTGATGCCGAGTTCCTTGTTCCACATCTGCTGGATCGCTTCGGCGACCTGCTTGTGGCCTTCGGAAGTGTTGTAGATCAGCGTGATCGGCGGCACCTCGCTGCCGTCAGCGTAGCCGGCCTCGGCCAGAAGCCGGCGGGCCTCCTCGGGGTCGAAGATGGGCAGCCCGAGGCCGCGGTAGCCGGCCAGCCCGTCGGGCACGAGGTCGGCACTGGGAATCTGCCCGCCCCGGGCGATGTATTTGACGAGTGACTCCCGGTCGATCGCCAGGGAGAGGGCCCGGCGGACCAGCGGGTCATCGAGCGGTTCGGCCTCGGTGTTGATCCAGTAGAAGTAGGCCGCCAGGTAGGGGTCGCGGCGGAAGTCGGCAAAGCTCGAGAGGTAGTCCATGAACTCCGCCGGCAGGGAGGTGTTGCTGCCCGGCCAGTCGAACTCGCCGGCGGCGTACATGTTTAGGGCGGTGGTGTAGCTCTCCACCATCGCCACCCGGACCCG
>CALGAS010000074.1 GCA_937959175.1 uncultured bacterium
GGCCAATACCCGGCTGCTTGCCTTCTCCGACGTTGAGGAAGGGCTCAGCCGGGCCTGCCGAGAGTTTGGCCTCGACGTGGCGGTCGATCTTCCTCGCAAGAATTGCGGCGATCGCCCGCCAGTCGGCATCGAGCTCCCCGATCCCCTGGCGGCGTCGGTCCGCAACCATTTCGCCTGGTATCACGACACCTTCGGCCATGCCGATCACCCTGCCGCCCGGCGGCGGGCACCGGCTCGCCTGGCCGCCTAGTCGCTTCCCAACCGGGAGCGGACCGCCTCGAAGGCCGAGATCGCCTGCTCGAGGTCGGCCCGCGAGTGGGCGGCCGAAACCTGCGTGCGGATCCGGGCCTTGCCCTGCGGCACGACCGGATACGAAAAGCCGATCACGTAGACACCCTCGGCGAGCATCTCGTCGGCCATCCGCGTGGCCAACGCCGCATCGCCGAGCATCACCGGCACGATCGGGTGCTCGCCCGGCAGGATCGAGAAGCCGCGGGCCGTCATCTGCTCGCGGAAGAAGCGGGTGTTGGCCTCGAGGGTGTCGCGAAACGAGGTCGTGCCCTCGAGCATCTCGACGGCCTTGAGGGCCCCGGCGGCCACCGGGGGAGCCACCGTGTTGGAAAAGAGATACGTCCGCGACCGCTGGCGAAGCCATTCGATCAGCTCCGTGCGGCCCGAGGTGTAGCCGCCGCTGGCTCCCCCCAGCGCCTTGCCGAGCGTGCCGGTCAGGATGTCGACGCGGTCGGTGACCCCGAAGTGCTCGGGCGTGCCCCGGCCCCGCGGGCCGACGAAGCCGACGGCATGGGAATCGTCAACCATCACCAGGGCGTCGAACTCGTCGGCCAGCTCGCAGATCGCCGGCAGATCGGCGAGATAGCCGTCCATCGAGAAGACGCCGTCGGTGGCGATCAGCCGATAGCGGGCGTCCTTGGCATCGGCGAGTTTGGCCCGCAGGTCGGCCATGTCGTTGTTCTTATACCGCAGCCGCTTCGCCTTGCAGAGGCGGATGCCGTCGATGATGCTCGCATGATTGAGCTCATCGGAAATGATCGCGTCGTCAGGCCCGAGGATTGTCTCGAAGAGTCCGCCGTTGGCGTCCCAGCAGGAGTTGTAGAGGATCGTGTCTTCGAGGCCGAGAAATCCGCTGAGCTTCGCTTCGAGATCCTTGTGGAGGCGTTGCGTGCCGCAGATGAACCGCACGCTCGCCAGCCCATAGCCCCACCGGTCGAGCGACTCGCGGGCCGCCGTCACGACATCGGGGTGGTCGGCGAGCCCCAGGTAGTTGTTGGCGCACATGTTGAGAACGGTGCGGCCGCCGACCTCGATCCGGGCCCGCTGCGGCCCCTCGATCAGCCGTTCGGTCTTGTAGGTGCCTGCCTCCCGCATCGCGGCCGACTGCTCGGCCAGCGATTCCCACAGCGATTCCCGGCTCATCGTCTACCTCTCCTCAAAAAAGGGGACATCCCCCGTTTCCTGCAACGTATCCACCAGCAGAAACTGCGACGAGAAACGGGGGATGTCCCCTTTTTTCATGCGTCTTTCCAGTGGAGGATCACCTTGCCGCTCTCGCCGCTCTTCATCGCCGCAAAGCCCTGCTCGAACTCGGTGTAGGGGAACCGGTGGGTGATCACCGGCGAGATGTCGAGCCCGCTTTGGATCATGACGGTCATCTTGTACCAGGTCTCGTACATTTCGCGGCCGTAGATGCCCTTGATCGTGAGCATGTTGAAGACGACGGTGTTCCAGTCGATGGCGATTGGCTCCGCCGGAATCCCCAGCATGGAAATCTTGCCGCCATGGCACATCGAGTCGAGCATCTGCCGGAGGGCGGCCGGAGAGCCCGACATCTCGAGCCCGACGTCGAAGCCTTCTTTCATGCCCAGGTCGGCCATCACCTGCTTGAGATCCCCTGAGCGAACGTCGAGGGCGACGGTCGCGCCGAGCTTTTCGGCCAGGGCCAGCCGATAGGGGTTCATGTCGGTGATCACGACGAACCGGGCACCCGCGTGCTTGGCGACCGCCACGGCCATGATGCCAATCGGGCCGGCCCCGGTGATCAGGACGTCTTCCCCGAGCAGGTCGAAGGAAAGCGCCGTGTGAACGGCATTGCCGAGCGGGTCGAAGATCGCGGCCACGTCTGGATCGATGCCCGGCTCCTGATGCCAGACGTTGGCCTGCGGCAGGGCGAGATACTCGGCGAAGGCCCCGGGACGATTGACCCCGACCCCCGAGGTGCTCTTGCAGAGATGCCGCCGCCCGGCCAGGCAGTTGCGGCAGCGGCCGCAGACGACATGCCCTTCGCCGGAGACGATCTCGCCCGGAAAGAAGTCGTTGACATTCGAGCCGACCGCGATGATCTCCCCGACAAACTCGTGGCCGACCACCATCGGCACGGGGATCGTCTTCTGGGCCCAGGCGTCCCAATTGTAGATGTGGAGGTCGGTGCCGCAGATGCCCGTGCGATCGACCCGGATCAGAACGTCGTTGATGCCGATTTCCGGGACGGGCACGTCCTCGAGCCAGAGGCCGGGTTCGGCCTCCCGCTTCACCAACGCTTTCATCATTGTCATCCGGCCGACTGCTTCCTAATCCCGAGTATGCCTGGGTCGTGTTCCGCTCCATATTAGCGGCGGACGACCTGCCGGAGGAGCCACCAGCCCCAGAGCACGATCAGGACGTTGCCGAACCAGACCGCGATCGGGGGCACGGCACCCCGCTTGGCCTGGTCGACCCCCAGCATGAAAACGGGATAGTAGACCACCAGGATCGGCAGGAAGCAGAGAAAGAAACTCGTCAGAAAGTCGGCATTCCGCATCCGGATTGCCATCGGAGCGCCGACCAGCACGAAGCAGAGGCAACTGAATCCGTTGGCCCACCGCCGCCACGGCTCCATGATGATCCGGTTGAGCCGGTTCTGTTCGTGACGGAGTTGATGCCGTTCGGCCTCGGTGAAGGGGGGCAGGGATTGCTCGATCCGGCCGGTCACCAGCCCCAGGGCTGTCTTGCCGGCCGCCACCTGCTCGAGCCGATCCATCTTGGCGACCTGCTGCTCGTAGGCCTCGTCGAAGTCGGCCATCGCGATTTCGGAGGGGCTGGTCGAGGCCGTCCCCTTGCGGCTAACGGCGGCCAGGGGCACCTCGCGAACGATCGTGTCGGGAAACGAGGCGGTATAGTCTCCCATGTGGAGCGTCCCGTCTCGAAAGGTCACGACGAGCGTCCCGGCGTCGGGATTGGCGGCCAGGCTCGCTTCGGCGGCGGAAACGGTTGCCGGCGTGCCCGACTCGCCCGTCTGAAAGGTGAGCGTGGGCCGGATCAGTCGCTTGCCCTCCACCCCCTTGACGTTGATCGAGACCTCCGATGTCGAATAGCTCCGCTGCTGACGCAGCCGTCCGTAGATGATCTCCTCGACGCTGTTGACGACGACCCGCCGAATCCCGTCCCGGCCCCAAGAAACGGCCACGTCATTGAGCCAGACCGACACGAAGCTGACGACCAGCCCGAGGGTGATGGCGGGCCAGATCAGCGCCATCGGGGTGATCCCGGCGGCCTTCAAGGCGGTCACTTCGTTGGAGGCGCTCATCCGGCCGAACACGCTGGCCACGGCAAAGAGCATCGTGCCGGGAACGGCAAACCGCATCGCCTCGGGAAGGACGTAGGGAACGAGGGCGAGAATCTGCACTAGCCCCAGCCCCTGCTGCTGGGCCTCCTTGACCAGGCCCACGACGAGCATGAAGAAGGTGAGGGCGGTGAGGGCCACCAGAAAGACCTGGAGGAGTTCGGCGAGCACGTATCGTGTCAGAATCCGCATCACGCCGGCAGTTTAGCGGCCCGGACAGCCTCGCCGGCAGGCCGGTTTTCAGATCGCTGCCGCACGCCAGCCCGAGGCTTCCGGCTCGGGTCTCAGCGGTCGTCGGTTCGGATCGTGTCGTCGTTGCGGGCAGCTTCGACCGAGCGGCGGTAGACGTCGATGCCGCGGGCCGCCTCGCTGAGGGCGGCGGTGAAATCCCTGCTGCCGGCCTTCCGCCGGGCGGCGGCGACAAGCTCCAGCGCCTGTTTCCGCTCGGCATCAGAGAGGCCGTCAGCCGCGGATTCGACGCTGGCCACGATGCCTTCCACCAGGTCGGCGGAGGGCTCGCAGCCATATTCCCGGTAGGGGCCCTTGCCGAGTTTCTGACCCACAGCAAGCGTCCTGATCCGCCTGCCTTCGGGGCCGAGCAGTGCCAGGACCGTCCCCATGATGCCCGCCACGGCCAGCAGTCCCATGAGGCCGGTCAGCGCGAACCCGACGGCTTCCCTCGCCTCGCCAAGGATACTCGCGAAGGGGCCTTCGGCCCCCATCAGTTCAGACCCCCAGGGGTTGAAAATCAACGCGCCAAACAGGCCTGCGGCGGCAAGAATCAGCATCCGCACGGGGATCGGCTTGGCCGGATCGCGGCCACCCGCTTCCGGTTCTGCCAGAGGCCACGGCGGTGCGTTGGGGTCCTCCTCGCTCTGCTCGCCGGGCCCCGCCTTGGCCACGACGAGCGTGACGTTGTCGGGGGCACCGCGGACGAGGGCCAGGCCGAGCAGGGCGGCGGCGGCTTCCGCCGGGGGGAGGGCGGCGGCGAAGCAGCCAATCTCCTCGTCAGCCACCTGGCCCGAGAGCCCGTCGCTGCAGAGCACGAAGACATCATCGGCAGCCACTGGCGAAGGGCCTTCCAGGTCGACGTCGACGTGGCCATGGGGCCCGAGGGAGCGGGTAATGATGTTCTTGGGCGGGCTCTGCAGGGCCGAGCCTTGGGCTGCATCGCCGCCGCTTGCCGCCCGCGCGGCCTCGACTTCCCAAGCCAAGGAGTGGTCCCGAGAAAGTTGCGCGATTGAATGATTGCGGACGCGGTAGACCCGGCTGTCGCCAACATGGCCCACCAGGGCCCCGCGGGGCACGATGACCAGCACCGAGCAGGTCGTCCCCATCCCCTTGAGGTCGGGCGAGGACTCGCCTCGGGAATGAATCTCGGTATTGGCGTGCCGAATACTCGACTTGAGGGCGTAGGGTGGCGAATAGGCCGCCTTTTTTTCATAGGCCAGCGGCACCTGTTCGCTGGCCAGTTCACTGGCCCGTTCGCCGGCGGCATGGGCTCCCATCCCGTCTGCGACCAGAAACAGCCAGCCGCGGCGGCGGTATTCCACGCCGCTCTCCGCCGCCATCACCGCCGAGGCATCCTGGTTGTTGGCCCGGCGCCGCCCGATGTCGGAGAGTTCGCAGTATTCGAGGCTGGGTTCAGAGCCCACGCTCAAGACTCCCAGGAGAGACGGTCGCGGCCGCGGCGGATGTTTCCGGAGTGTAGCCCGCCGCCAGGCCCGACGATACCTGGCAGTCCGGGCAGTCTGGGCAGGCTGGCCGCCGGGTCACTGCTCTGGCGGCGGTGGCTTTGGCGGCCTATGGTTCTGGCCATGCGTCACCAAACCACCGCCGTCATCGTTGCCGCCCTGCTGGCAATGGCCGCCCTCGGCTGTGTCCAGCGGAGGATGACCATTCGGAGCAATCCGCCAGGAGCGCTCGTGTATGTCGATGATTATCAGCTCGGCACGACGCCGGTCTCGCACGACTTCGTCTACTACGGAACCCGCAAGATCAAGCTCGTCAAAGACGGCTACGAGACGCTCACCGTTCGGCAGCCGTTTCCGCTCCCCTGGTATCAATACTTTCCGCTCGACTTCGTGACCGAAAACATCATCCCCTGGGAAGTTAGGGATGAGCGGGTGGTCGATCTGGCGATGGTGCCCGCTGCCTCGACGCCGCCGGAGTCGGTGGTGGCCCGAGCCGAGCAGGCGCGGCTCGCTGCCGGCAGCCTTCCCCCGGCCGACCCGGCGACAGTCGTGCCCCTCCAGGCCACCGGACAGCCGGTGCCCGCGCCTCCGCCAGCGGTGCCGCCCGCCCAGCAGTACGCTCCCCAGCCGCTGCCGCCACCGGTGGCACCGCCCGGCACGAATCTGGTGCTGCCTCCGCCGCAGGGTCCCTGGCAGGGGCTGCAACCGCCGCTGCAGAACGCTCCCCAGCAGGGCGTGCCCAGCCTGGGCGCACCGCCTGCCTTCGGGACGCCATAATCAGGGGATGGACGTTTCCGCTCCCCGTGTTGCCGATCCGCTTCTGCGGTCTGATCTCGACAGCTTCAAGCTGGCCCGACTGCGAGCGTTGCTGGCGGAGATTCTCCCTGGCAACGCGTTCTACGCGGCGAAGTTGAGCCGGGTCGATGTCGCGGGGCTTGCGTCGCTCGATGACCTGGCCGACTGGCCCTTCACCTTCAAGGAGGAGCTTGTCGAGGCCGCCGGCCATGAGGGACTTCCTGGCAATCTCACCTGGCCGCTGGAACGATACGTGCGGTTTCATCAGACCAGTGGGACTCACGGGCGTCCGCTGCCGGTCTTCGACACGCCGGCCGACTGGGCCTGGTGGATGGATTGCTGGCGGCTGATCGTCGAGCGGGGGCGAATCGTTCCAGGCGATCGGGTGCTCGTGGCTTCCTCCTTTGGGCCGTACGCCGGCTTCTGGAGCGGCTTTGATGCCTTCGTGCATGCTGGTGCCCTGACGATCCCCGCCGGCGGGATGCCCAGCCTCGGCAGGCTTCAACTCGCCCGGCGGCTGGCCGCCACGGTGCTGGTGGCCACGCCGAGTTATGCGCTCCACCTGGCCGAGGTCGCCGAGGAGCACAAGATCGACCTGGCCGCCACTCCGGTGCGGCTGGTGATCGTGGTGGGGGAGCCGGGCGGCTCGATTCCGGCGACCCGAGCCCGGATCGCTGAGCGATGGGGGGCCGAGGTCCTTGACCATGCCGGTGCGACGGAGGTGGGGCCGTGGGGCGTCGGCGACGTCGCAGGCGGTGGCCTCGACGTGATCGAGCCCTTCTTCCACCCGGAGTTTCTCGCGGTCGACACCGGCCGGCCGGCCCGGTCAGGCGAACTGGCGGAGCTCGTGCTGACGACGCTGGGCCGCAGCGGAGCTCCCGTGATTCGCTACCGGACCGGCGATGTCGTCCGGCCGGTCTGGCCTGACGATGAGCCCATCGCCGGTCGCTGCCCGTGGGTGCATCTCGAGGGGGGCATCCTGGGGCGGGCCGACGACATGCTCGTGATCCGTGGCGTCAACATCTTTCCTGGCGCGATCGACGACATCGTGCGGAGTTTCCCCGAGGTGATCGAGCACCGTCTCACCGTCAGCACCCGCGGCAGCCTCGACGTGATGGCCCTCGAGATCGAGGATCGGCTCGACACGCCGGCCCGTGTCGCCGAGGAACTCAAGCTCCGGCTGGGGCTGAAGGTGGAGGTCACCACGGTGCCGACTGGCAGCCTGCCCCGCTTCGAGGGAAAGGGCCGCCGGCTGATCGATACGCGAGCCGGTCGGGGTGCCAGCAAGGAGGAGCAACCGACATGACGCAGCCGTTGCCGACGGGCATCAGTCGCCGCGAGACCGAGCCGGGCCGGCCGCCGGCCATCGAGATCGTCTGGAGCGACGGCCACGCGGCGGTCTATTCGCCGAAGCTGCTCCGCGACGCCTGCCCCTGCGCGACCTGCCGGGAGCAGCGGGCGGCTCCCGCCCCTGCCGGAGCGCTGCCGGTCCTCGCCCCGGGCGAGACCGCCCCGCTGGCGGTCACCGGCATGAAGCCGGTCGGCCAGTACGCCTACTCGATCGAGTTTTCCGACGGCCACTCGAGCGGGATCTACACGCTCGAGTACCTGCGGGAACTCGGCTGAGGTGGGTTAGGGGGATGTGGGCCCGGGTGTGCAAGGGGTTGGTGAAACGTGGGCCCGGGTTTGTAACCTGGGCATGGCCGGGGCTGCGGGAGCCAGGAGTGGGGTGGTTATGAACGCGTCCAGGGCGTTGTGGTAGCGGGCGGTTCAGTGGGCTTCCGGGGGCCGGGAAAAGCCCAACGGCCCGCCGTTCGGCGGTTCAAGTCTCGGTCGGGAGTTGGTTGTGAATGCGTTTTGGGCGTCTTGGTGGTGAACGGTTTTTTGGGCTTCCGGGGGCCGGGATGGCCCAACGACCCGCCGTCCCCCCGGCTCGCGCCGGGGGGCTTTTATGGGGTGGGGGTGCCGGTTCGCAAACCGTGGGCCCGGGTTTGCAACCTGGGCAATGCGGGTTGAAGAAGCGAACGGCCCGTGCCGGTCACTCGCGATCGAGCAGACGAAACGCCCGGCTCCGACTCCCAGGCTGCGAGCGGCTGCTGGCCGAAACGAGAGACGTATTTCCGCCGTGAGGGGCTAGGCGGGTGCCTTGGCGGCAAACCGTCGCCGCCCGATCAGAAATCCACCGGCTGCGATGCCCGTCAGCAGTGTCGTCGGCTCGGGGACAGCGCGGAACGCAAACTCACCGGAGCCGACGCGGTCGCCGCCCTGATAGACGTTGTTGTTATCAAACCAGTTGTCCGTGACGGTGATCCGAACCCGGTCAGCCGTGATGGGGCCGAACGAGACGCTTGAGGCGAGGTTGTTCACAGGCGGAGTAAGCTCAAGTCCGGCCAGAGTTCCATCCGTAAAGTTCCCCACGCCGTAGTCAAGTGTGATCGTCTTGATGTTGTTGGCGTTCGGCTTCGCTTCGTCGAAGTCGTAACTCCACGAATAGAAGGTGTCGAGGAGGTAACTCGCTCCCAGTTGAATCTGGAACACGACCGTGCCTTGAAATCCCCCAGACGCGAAGAAGTCGTTGCCGAACCCGCCGTTGGGGGTGTTGGTGGCCCAGGAGTTGCCTGTATCTTGCGAC
>CALGAS010000075.1 GCA_937959175.1 uncultured bacterium
GTATATTCCCGCCGTGCCGGTCGTGGCCGCTGTTTGGGCAGTCCGTCGGTTCCGACACCACATTTTCATCAATCGCGCGGGAGGGACCCCATGCCGAGGATTCCGTACAAAGATCTGATGCAGTCGGACGAGATGGCCGAAAAACTCGAGATGAGCACGGCCGAGATCGGGCTCTCGGTGAGAACGACGAACTGCCTGGAGGAAAGAGGAATCTTCACGGTTCACGACCTCCTCAACTGCACCCGGGCCGATCTGCTTTCGATTTCGAACTTTGGTGAGAAAACCCTCGAGGAGGTCTACAAATCCCTCGAGAAAATCGGGTTTTTTCGCTCGGCTCGCCCCGATCAGGGGACAGGCCGCCCGCCGGTGACCACCATTCCCGAGCCGTCAGCCTGACGGTTCGTGAAACTGTCGTCTGGGGCCCTGGTCCGCGCGGTCGTCGCTGACACGCCGGTTCAGTCGATCCGCATCCCGTGGATTTGGCGGCCAGAATTCGTTCTGCTGAAGGCTCGTCCGGGAGCAGGATGGTGAGGCTGCCACGGTTTTTTGCCAAAAAGAGAGGTGATCGCCGGACCGGAGCCGCTATCTGGGGCTCGGTGGGTGAGGCCGTGTTTCACCTCATCCTGGTGGGAGCCGGGCTCGTCTTCGGAGGTCTGCTCGTCAGCGGTGTCGCGGTACCCGAGTGGCGGATCAACCATGACTTTTTGGAGTCGCGGGGAACCGTCATCGCTGCCGGCCTGGCCCGCCTTTCGCCTCGGGACGAAGCGGGCCGTGAGCCTCGCTCTCGCTGGCAGCCCTCTCTGAAACTTCGCTACGCCACGAACCAGGGCGTCGAGGAATCGTGGGCGGTGGCCGGATCGCCGTCACCCGACCGGTTGGCCGCCCGGCAACAACTCGAGGGTCTGCAAGCCGGCGTGGAACTGCCCTGCTGGTACGATCCGACGGCTCCGCACGAGGTTGTGCTGCGGCGGGGTTACAACTGGTGGATGTGGGCCCTGACGCTCCTGCTTCCCAGCGCCCTTGTGGCCTTTGGCGGCGCTGGCCTCGTGCGGGCGGCGGCCGGCTGGGGGAAGAGCGAAGAACGGATGGCGGCCGGCCGGGGGCTTGGCGATTCCCTGGCAGACGGTCCGGTCGTGGCCCTCGATCATCCGGGCGTTCCCTCCTGCGAGGACCTGGTCAACTCACCTGGCACCGTCCTGCCCTTTCGGCTGCCGACCGACAGCCCGGAGAGCTGGACGCTGCTGGGATTCGGACTCTTTGCAGGGCTCTGGAACATCGTGCTGGTGGTGCTGGCGATCAATGCCGGCCTCGATCTGCTCGGAGGCCAGACGGATCGTCTTCTCCTGGCCGTCCTGGTTCCCTTCGCAGCGGTCGGGATCACCGGAATCGTCGTCTTTACGCGGGCCCTCGTGGTCGCCACGGCCGTCGGCACCACGCAGCTTGAAATCTCAGCCCACCCCCTGCGGCCGGGCGGCCAGTACGATGTTTTGCTTGGCCAGGGCGGGAGCGGGACCCTCGAGGACCTCGAAATGACCCTCGAACTCGAGGAGCGAGCCACCTATCGCCAGGGCACCGACACTCGGACCGAGCGGCTGGTCGTCTGGCGGCAACGGCTGGGCAAGTGGGAAAGGCTGCAGGTGGCCGCCGGCACCCGGTGCGAGGTGCGGGCCACTCTTCAGATTCCGGCCACCGGGATGCATTCCTTCGTCTCCGAGCACAACAGTGTCGGCTGGCGGGTGGTCGTCCAGGGGCGGCCGAGCCGCTGGCCCCACTTTCGCCGGTCGTTTCCAGTCGTTGTCTTTCCGCCGCTCGTCGAGGCAGCGGCCGAAAAGTCCCTGATCGAAAAGGGCGGCCGATGAGCCGGGGCCCTGACTTCGCTGCTTCGATACCGCGCGTGGCGGTCCACTTCTCCCGGGTGGATCGCCGCTACGAGCCCCTCAAACGAATCGACGTCCGCTATGTGGTCGAAGCCGGCGGCGGGGTCGTCCGCGGGATGGAGCGATCGGTGCTCTGGTACACCGAGGGCAAGGGGGAAGAAGACATCGGGGTCCATTTCTTCGAACGGATCACCGACCGGGCGACGGCCGCGGCTGCTGCGGGGACGTTCGGCTGCGAACTCCCCCGCAGTCCGCTTTCCTATGAGGGGGTGATCGTGAAGATTCGCTGGTGTGTCCGGGTGCGGCTGTTCTTTGACGGGGGACGCGACTTCATCTCCGAGCATGTCTTCGACCTTGGTGCGGTGCCGGCGGCCCGGCTGCCCAGCCCCGGCTGATGCCACCATGAAAACATTCCGCATGACCGCCACGCTCGCCCGCCATGCCACCAATCCCTTTGCGACCCGCCACACGCGACCGGGGTCGATTCCGCCGCTCGATGACGAAGGACAGCCCAGGAATCTTGAAAAACTCCTGACGGCGATCGATCAGCTGGGGAGCTCCGCCGCCATCAGAGGCCCCCACGGCACCGGCAAGTCGACCCTGCTGGTGGCCCTCGCGGAGATCCTGGCAGACCGCGGGGAGCGGGTGAGGTGCCTCCGGATTCGCCGCCCCGGGGGGGCATGGCTGGTGACTGGAGCCCTTCGCAGGATGCCACCAGGCGGCATCCTCTGCCTCGACAGCTGGGACGAACTCGGCAACCTGGCCCGCCTGCTGGTGACTCTTCAGGCGCGGCTCCGCGGCGTACGACTGCTCGTCACCAGCCATCGCACCGGTCTGCTTCCGACCCTGGTGCGCACCAGGGGAACCCCGGCGGTCCTGGCCGGGATTGTCCGGCGGCTGCCTGGCGAGGCGGGCCTGCTGAACGAAGCTGACCTGGCGGCTGCGTTTGCCCGCCATCACGGCAATCTCCGCGAGTCGCTGGCATCGCTCTACGACCGCATCGAAGAACGACGCCGGCCCTGAACTTTGCGGCCTGATCACGGCGATCGTGCCGGTTGTCCCGTTCATGCGGGTCGGGGCTACCGGCTGCTGAAAATTCACGAACTGGCGTTGCCTTTTTTCCACGCGTGCGCCGGCCTCCACGGCCTAGGGTTGCGTGCCGCCGCAGTTCTGGTGGCCCCATGGAATGAGGAACGAGCCATGATCACGAGCCCGCGCCGCCTGGCCGGCATTGTCCTGACATCGGTTGCCTGCTGCCTGACCGCCGGAGCGTCGGCCTCGGCCCAGTGCTGCCTGACCGACCTGTTTTCCGGCTGCCTCTCCTGCTGCCGCAAGCCGCAGGCTTTTGCCGTGGCCCCGGCAGCACCGGTGGCCGCGCCGATCGTGGCTCCAGTCGCGGCCCCGGTCGTGGCCCCCCCGCCACCCCAGCCGGTGATGGTTCCGGTCCAGCAGACCAGTTACGTCCCCGAAACCACCTACCGTACGGAATACAAGTGTGTCCCGGTGACGACCTATCAGCCCTCCTGCGAGATCGACCCCTGCACCGGCTGTTCGGTCGAGTGCATGCAGCCGGTGACACAGTACGTGCAGAAGCCTGTCAGCGTGCCGGTCACGCAGTATCGGGCCGTGACCACGACGAAGTATGTCCAGATGCAGCCTGGCTATCAGCCCGCCGCCGGAGCCGTGGGAGCACCACCGGCTGCCGGCCCCGCCGCGAGTCCCTTCAGCGGCGTGCAGACCACTCCCCAGGCCTGGGCTGCCGCCGGAGCGGACGTGTCGCGGTCTCCTCTGCCGGGCGTCGCTCCTCCAACGCTGCCGGCTGGGGCAGCCCCGGCATATCAGTATCAGCAGCCCGCCGCCCCGACGATCACGCCGCAGCAGGGCACCTACGCGCCCAGCCAGGCCCAGCGGCCCCAGACATATCCATCCCAGACATACCAGTACCAGCCATCCCCCCAGCAGTACCAGCCGCAGACGTTTCAGGCCCAGCCGGCTCAGCCCGGCAGCCAGCAGCCCCAGCCCCAGGCTCAGGCCCCGCATCCGCAGCCATCCGCCGGGCAGCCGCCTCACTCCCAGTCCCAGCAGGGACAGTCGCAGCAGGTCACGCCGCCGCCGTCACTCAAACCGATTCCAGAACTTCCTCGCACCGGCGGCTCCCGGGACGCGGCGGCTCCCGCCGGGCAGCAGCAGACCCAGCCCCGGTCTCGCCAGGATGCCGGCAGCAGCTCCGCACCCCGAGCAGGCGGCTCCGCCGGCGGTATCCAGGCTGACGATGCCAACGGCATGCCTGTTGTCCCCGGCACCGGCCCGGGGGCGGCGACCGGAGCCTTCCCGCGATTGCTCGAGCCAACCAGCCACACCACCTCGTGGAGGCCTTCCGACGCGGCTCCCGCTCGGGTTCAATATCCGACGGCAGCCCTGCCCGCTCGGTGGCAGGGCCAGCATTGAGCCGGCGGCCTTCCCAGCGGCCGGTTCGTC
>CALGAS010000076.1 GCA_937959175.1 uncultured bacterium
TCGCCTCGCACTCGGCCGACCTGATCTCGCGGGAGTGCAACCGGGTGATCGAGCTCCGGCAGGGCCGGATCGTTCGGGACGGCCGGCTCGAGCGGTTGGTGGAGCCGGTGTAGGCCCAACGGCCCGTCCCCCCCGGCTCGCGCCGGGGAGCTTCTATGCGGAGGGGTTTGGACGGAAGGACGCGAAGAAGCCGGCGGCAGCGCGGGTGGCCAGGGCGGCGACGGCGGCGACGGCGAAGGGCTGGGCCGGGAAGGCGTAGCGGTCTTCCGCGGCGAGCATTGCCGCGTGGCCGAGGAGGTAGGCGAGGGGCACCGCGGCCACGATGATCAGTCGGATGTCTCGCTGCCAGAGGCCGAGGGCCACCAGCCCGACGAGGGCCACCATCCCGAGGGGCACGATTCCGTGGTCGAAGAGCGGGGCGATTCGCCAGAGTGTGGCGGAAACAAGGCTGGGGGCAGCCGGCTCGGAAAAGGCTTGGCGGGTGGAACTGGTCAGTCGCAGCAGGCCCTCGTCGATCTGGTTGTGGCCGGTAGCCAGCGCCGGGCCGAAGGCGGCGTGCTCAGCCGACCAGTTGGTGCTCTGGGCGACGGGGTAGCCGGCGTAGAGCAGCAGCGTGCGGCCGACACCGGCGAGGTAGCGGCCCGGGTGGGTCGCCGCCAGGCGTGCCAGCGTGGTGGTCGGCGGCTCGAGCGCCGGGTAGAGGGGTTCGGCGAGTTCACCGATGCGGGCGGGCTTGATGCCGGAAATCAGCCTGCTCTCCTGCCAGCCCTCGTCTACCGCAACCGCATAGTCGGCGGCGGCCTCGCCGAGGATCGGGTCGCCCGGCGGAATCACCGCCTGCCGGATGATGCCCTGCTTGATCATGTAGCTGCGAATGTCTTTCGACGGTGCGTAAGGCTCCCAGAGCCGGGCGAGGCCGACGGGAACGAGCAGGACGGCGACCGTCTGAAGGCCGATCATCCAGGCGGCGTAGGGAGGGCGGCCGAGGATGCTTCGCCAGCGGTCGCCCGGGCGGGCGAGGATCGAGAGGGCAAACAGGCCGGCCGCCGCCGGGAGCACGAACTGCATCGACTGGCGGTGGTAGTAGCCGGCGGCCAGTGTCGCGATCAGCGCGGCAGCCTTCAGCCAGCCGGATCGGGCCGTGGCGGCGGGCAGGAGCAGGCAGCCAGCGGCCAGAACCAGCAGGAAGGCCATGCCGCTTTCGGTGAGGGCGTGATGCTGATAGGCGATTGAGAGTGGGAACAGAGCGGTCGCCATGACGGCGGCGGCCGCGGCAGTGTCGCCGGCGAGGCGGCGAGAAAGGGCGGCGATGACGGCGAGCATGCCAGCCGCGAAGGCCACGTTGACTGCCACGACCGCCAGGGGTTGCCGCCCGAAGAGTTCGAAGGCAGCCCGCAGGGCCAGCGGGTAGCCGGGCGTGCGAATCGGCGGCTGCCAGTCGCGGGGAAACCGCTCGGAGAAGAGCACGGCCGCGAAGTCGATGTATTCGTGGCCGTCGTAAGGGATCACCAGCGGCAGTGCCAGGACGTGCACCAGCGTGAGACCAGAGGCGATCAGGAAACTGGCACGCAGCAGCGTCGACCAGCGGCCGGTGGCCATGTCGGGATGC
>CALGAS010000077.1 GCA_937959175.1 uncultured bacterium
GGCCGCGACAGGGACCGCCCTCGGCGACGACGACGACCCCGACGCGATACCGCTGCACCCGGGCATCGCCCAAGAGCGGCGTGACCGTGCCGGGATCGGCCTCCACAAGCTGGCCGCGAACTGCGGGCGGCAGGAAGAGGGCGACCGCCGAGGAGGTCAGCAGACGGCGACGGCTGAGCATGACTCGGTGCCTCCTCAGGGGGTGGCGGATGGCTGGTCGACCGTGCTGATCGTCGCATCGGCCGGCAGGCCTGTCACCGATCCGGTCTTCCCGACCCGGAAAAGAACGGTCCTGATGCCTCAGGGCCCCATCCTTGTCGATTGTTTCGTCTTTCGGCGGCTGCTACACTGCAGGGCTCGTTTCGTGGCCCGCTTTCCCCGCCCCCTTTCCCCATTTCACGTTCTTCCCCGAACCCCCCAACCGCATGGTCAACCGCAATCTGATTCGCGAACTGGAAACTGGAGACGATCTCGAACAGGAACTCGAACTGGCGATGGCAGGTGCCGCCGACGGCGAATACGCCCTGGCGGCGCCGACGCTCTCCGTCAATGCGGTGCTCGAGGGGAAGGTGCTGCGGGTCGACGACGAGTTCGTGCTCGTCGATGTGGGCTACAAGAGCGAGGGCCACATCCCGCGGAACGAATGGGAGGAGAACGAGCCGCCGCCCCAGGTGGGCGACCTCGTCAAGGTGCTGCTCGAGGAGTTTGAAGACGGCAGCATCGAGGAGCAGCGGGGGCTGATCACGCTCTCCAAGCGGAAGGCGCGGCGGATCGAAGACTGGCTCCGCGTGATGGAGAGCGTCAAGGAAGATGACGTCGTCACCGGCTTCGTCACCCGCAAGATCAAGGGCGGCCTGCTGGTCGACATCTCCGGGGTCAACGTCTTCCTGCCGGCCAGCCAGGTCGACATCCGCCGGCCGGCCGACATCGGCGACTACTGCGGCCGGGCGATCCAGTGCCTGGTCCTCAAGATCGACGAGGCCCGTCGCAACATCGTCGTCTCCCGCCGGGCCCTGATCGAGCAGGAGCGGGCCGAGCGGAAGAAGCAGCTGATGGAGACGCTCGAGGTCGGCCAGGTCCGCCGCGGCGTCGTCAAGAACATCGCCGACTTCGGCGCCTTCGTCGACCTCGGCGGGATCGACGGCCTCCTCCACATCACCGACATGTCCTGGGCCCGGATCGGCCATCCCAGCGAGATGGTGCAGATCGACCAGGAGGTCGAGGTCCAGGTGCTCCACATCGACCGCGACCGGGAGAAGATCGCCCTCGGCATGAAGCAGCGGACGGCCAGCCCCTGGGCGAAGGTCGCCGACAAGTATCCTGTCGGCACGATCTGCACCGGCACGGTCGTCAACGTGATGAGCTACGGGGCCTTCGTGAAGCTCGAGGACGGCGTCGAGGGGCTGGTCCACATCTCCGAAATGAGCTGGACCAAGCGGGTCAGCCACCCCTCGGAGCTCGTCAAGCCGGGCGACGAGGTCGAGGTCGTCGTGCTGGCGATCAACAAAGAGAAGCAGGAAATCTCGCTGGGCATGAAGCAGACCCAGCAGAACCCCTGGGAGAAGGTCGCCGCCGACTATCCGCCCGGGGCGATCGTCAAGGGCGTTGTTCGCAACCTCACCAACTACGGCGCCTTCGTCGAGATCAACGAGGGAATCGACGGCCTGCTCCACGTCACCGACATGTCCTGGACCCGCAAGGTCACCCACCCCAGCGAGATGCTCGAGAAGGGGCAGGAGGTCGAGTGCAAGGTGCTCTCGGTCGACCAGCAGCGGCGGCGGATCGCCCTCGGCCTCAAGCAGATGGGCGACGATCCCTGGACCGGCGACATCCCCGATCGTTACAAGCCCGGCGACGTCGTCAACGGCACCGTCACGAAGATCACCAACTTCGGTGTCTTCGTCGGCCTCGAGGACGGCCTCGAGGGCCTGCTCCACATCTCGGAGCTCTCGGACGACAAGATCGAGAACGCCGAGGAACTGGTCCAGGTGGGCGACCCGCTCGAGGTCAAGATCCTCCGGGTCGACACCGACGAGCGGAAGATCGGCCTCTCTCGCCGGCGGGTCGATGGTGAAGGGGGCGAGGGCTGACCGGCGACGTGCCGCATCGGCCATTTCGCTGCGCCACTCAGTCGATGACGGCGATCGCCGTGATCGGTCCCAGCCAGCGGCCTTCGCCGGTGGCGGCAATCCCGACCTCGGCCACGTAGACCAGCCCGCCCCGTTCGAGGCTCTTGCCCGGCACCCGCTCCGGCGGCCGGCCAACGATGACCCGGCGGGGCGGCCCGGCTGCGGTGAGGGGCCGGCCATCGCGGGAGATGGCAGCCGCCTCGTAGGCCACCGCCGCTCCGCTGGCCGGGTCGACGATGTCGAGCACCAGGCACCGCGAGGTCGCCGGGCCGAGCCAGAGCACGAGCCGGTCGCCGGCGGCCAGCGACGCCCAGGAGACGGTCGCAGGCCCGGCAACCGGCGGCTGCATCGCAGTCTCGGCGGCGGGCTTCCGAACCGCTGCCGGGCCACGGGGCCGCTGGGCCTCGGCGGCCGGCAGCGGCACGACAGCGGCTGGCTGCGGGGCCACGGCGGGCCCGGGCCTCGTCAACTCGGCGGGAGCGGCTCCGGGCTGAGGCCCAGACGCGGGCCGGGGCTGAGCGGGCCGATCAACCGCCACATCGGCGGCCTGGATCACATCCATGCCTCGCTGGGCAAGCCGGCCCAGATCTCCCGTGAGGGTGAATCCGGCGGCGATGATGCCCAGTGTGGCAACCTTGGCAAACAGATTCGTCATGCGGAACTGGGCCGGATCCACCCTCGGTCGACAGGTCTCCCGGATTACTATGCCATCTTGGAAGGCCGCAGGACGCGACGGCCGCCGGCAGGGAGCCCCTCGCAACGGGTGCCGGCGGCCGGTTGTGATGATCGTGCCTGCGATGCCAGCCGCGAGAAGGCGAGCTGGAATGCCGTGACGCCATCGAACTGCCCGGGTTTTCTCTGATGCCGCCCCAACCGCTCGAGACCGACACGGCAACGGCCTCTGCGGGGCCGAACGCACGGCCGGTGGCCGTTGCCCTGCTGACGCCGCCCGGCCGCGGCGCGTTGGCGGTCGTCGGCCTGACCGGGGCAGGCTGCTGCGACCTGGCGGATCGGAGGTTTCGACCCCGCGGCGGCACGCCGCTGGCCCGGCGGCCTGCCGGAGCGATCGCCTTCGGCAGCTGGCAGTCGCTGGCCGAGGCCGCCGGTGAAGACGTCGTCGTCGTCAAGCGGACGGACGAGCAGCTGGAGGTTCACTGCCACGGGGGTGAGGCGGCCGCCGCGGCGGTGATCGACAGCCTCGTCACAGCCGGCGGGATCTGCGTCTCCTGGCCGGCCTGGCTGAAGGCCGCAGGAGGTGGCGAGATCGAGCGGGAGGCCCTCGCGGCCTTGGCTTTTGCCGCGGGGCCGCAGGCCGCCCGCATCCTCTGCCGGCAGCTGGCCGGCAGCCTCGCCGAGGAGTTGCACCGGATCGGATCGCTGCCGGCCGCCGACCGGCAGCCGTTGATCGACCGGCTGCTACGGGCGGCCAGGGTTGGCCTGCGGCTGTCCCGCCCCTGGCGAGTGGTGCTCGCCGGTGAGGTCAACGCCGGCAAGAGCAGTCTTGCCAACGCCCTGGTCGGCTCCGGCCGCTGCCTCGTCTCGGCGGAGCCCGGCACGACCCGCGATCTGGTCTCGAGCCGGATCGTGCTGGATGGCTGGGAGATCGAACTGATCGATACCGCCGGAGCACGCGCGGCGGTCCGCGGCGCCACGGAACGGGCCGGGATCAAGCGGGCGGCCGATGCCCAGCGTGAGGCCGATCTCGTGCTGCGGGTCGTGCCGGGCGACGACGCCAACGGCCTCGGCGGTTTCGCGAGCCCGGCGTCTGACCGGGAGCTCGTGGTGGTGACGAAGGCCGACCTCGTCGGCCAATCGCTCCAACCGCCGCCCGGCGGGATCGTCACCTCGGCGGTGACGGGCCAGGGCATCGACGAGTTGGCCGAGGCCATCATCGCCCGGCTCATTCCCGAAGCGTCAACCGACCCGGATCTCCTCCGCGGCCCGGTGCCCTTCACACCCCGCCAGGTCGCAGTGATCCACCGCCTTGCCACCCCAGAACCCGCACCTCGGGCATAGCACCTCGGGCATAGCACCTCGGGCGGAAAACTTCGGGCACAAAACTTCGGGCACAAAACTTCGGGCACAAAACTTCGGGCA
>CALGAS010000078.1 GCA_937959175.1 uncultured bacterium
AGAGCTGAACCGCCGCCTGTCGCAGCGCCGGCCATCCCTGGCCCGGCTTGCTCCGTGAACGTGGGGGCAGGCACATATTCCGCGTGTCCTCGGTTTGGAAAAGGTTTGGAAAAGGGGACAGGCACCTCGCTTCGCTCGGAGCCAGTCCCCTTTTCCAGAGAAGCCCCCCGGCGCGAGCCGGGGGGACGGCGGGCCGTTGGGCCATCCCAGTCCCCGGAAGCCCGCGAAACGGCCCCCACCAACCGGCCCAATCCGCGCCCCCAATCAACGCCCGCGTCGGGGGCCAAGCTCCCCTGTCCGGCCCAAAAAGCGTCGAAAACCCCCTGGAGACTGCATTGCTTGCATCCACACGCGCTATGGCGATACCCTACGGAGAGTAGGCGGGCGGGCAGCGGAGCGGATCGTGCGTTTCCGCTGCCACGTGACATTAGAGGTTTTCTCATTCACCTTTCGTGGGCGCTCATGCAATGAAGATCTTGCGTTCTCTCTTGGCCGTCACGGCCACGTTGTCACTCGCTTCTGGCACGCGGGCGGCGATCATCATCGACACGACGCCGGCGAACAATCGGGCGAACATGGACGCCCAAGCCGGCCAGACCTTCACGACCGGGGCGCTCGGGACGGACAACCTGCTCGACAGCATCACGATTATCACAGCCTCCTTGATAAGTGGCACCGATCCTGTGGGCCCGTTCACGTTGAACTTGTTCACCGACATCGACGGTGACTTTGCCACCTGGGATCCCGGCAGTGTCGTTGCCACATCGACAAACACGGAGTCACTCGGCCCGGCGACGAATCAGCCCGTCACATTCAACTTCGCTCTCGAGACCCTCTCAGACAACACCGTCTATGTGATGAGCTTCAACAATGGCACAAGCGATCACGCTGCCTTTCGAGCTGGGATAACGAATGCCGCAGGTGTCGTGCTGACTGACGGCGCTCTCTTCAGCAGCGGCACGCAGCCCTTCGGCGGTGCCTACGACGTCTCCTTCCAGGTCAACGCCGTCCCCGAGCCCGCCACGGCATCCCTGGCTCTCTTGCCGCTCGTGACAGCTGCCACATTCCTTCGCCGGCGACAGTTTCGCACGCGAATCTGCCGCTCAGAGAACCTCGCCCCAGAGCGAGTCTGAGACGAGCAGGCCCTCGCGTGTCAGCCGCACGGTCTGACCGTCGTCATCGGCCAGGCCCGCGGCCACCCAGCGGGTGATCTGTTTTCCCGCCAGCCGGTCGAGGTCGAGGCCGCTCGCAGCGTGAAAGGCCGCTCGCTCGACGCCGGCCCGGCGGCGGAGGCCGACGACGAGCCGCTCGCGGGCAGCTTCTTCGGCGGTCATCCGGTCGATGTCGCCGGTGGCATCCTCGCCGGCGAGCACCCGAGCGATCCAGGTGGTCGTGCTGCGGTGGTTCGTCGTGCGGATCCGGCCGTCGAAGCGGGCCGCCCCCGGGCCGAAGGCCTCCCAGGGGCGGCAGTCCCAGTAGGCGAGGTTGTGGCGGCTCCGCTGGCCGGGCCTGGCGAAGTTCGAGACCTCGTAGTGCTCGTAGCCGGCCGCCTCCAGCCGGTCGATCGCCGTCTCGAACATCACTCGCTCGAGGTCCTCGGGGACGGCCGCGAGATCGCCCCGCCGGCGGGCCGCGGCAAAGGCGGTGCCCGGCTCCCAGGTCAGGCAGTAGACGGAGAGGTGCTCGGGGGCGAGGGCGATGGCGGAGGCCAGGTCGGCTTCGACGTCGGCCAGCGACTGGCCCGGAGCGGCCGTCATCAAGTCGAGGCTGACGGACAGGCCGGCCTCGTGGAGCAGTTCCACAGCCTGGCTGATGTCGTCGGGGCCGTGATCCCGGTCAAGTGCGGCGAGCGTGGCGGCGGTGAGCGACTGGCTGCCGAGACTGACGCGGGTTACACCGCAGGCCCGGACGGCGGCGACGAACTCGGCCGACACATCGAGCGGGTTGGCCTCGATGGTGATCTCGGCTCCGGCGACCGGCCGGAGCGATGGGGCGAGCACGGCAAACAGCCGCTCGAGGCCGACGGGGCCGAGGTGCGAGGGCGTGCCACCGCCGAGATAGAGCGTGTCGAGATCGAGCGGCTCTTCGAGCCGAGTGAGCTCCGTCCCAATCGCCTCGAGATAGCGGCCGATCAGGTCGTCGCGGCCGGCGACGAGGGTGAAGTCGCAGTAGCCGCAGCGGTGCCGGCAGAAGGGCACGTGAACATAGGCGTGACGGGGCCGCATGGGAGTGAGCGTAGCGGAATGCGGGACTCGCCGCGTGCCGAACGCCTCACCGTGGGCCCAGGTTTGCAACCTGGGCAAGGCGGATTTTTTCCAGGCCCGCCTTCATGGTGAACGCGGATTGGGCGGGTTGGTGGTGGGCAGTTGGGTGGGCTTCCGGGGACCGGGATGGCCCAACGGCCCGCCGTCCCCCCGGCTCGCGCCGGGGGGCTTCTATGAAAAGGGGACTGGCTCCGAGCGAAGCGAGGTGCCTGTACCCTTTTCCAACCCGAGGACGCGCGCGGAGTATGGGCTCACCCCGAAATTGCGGCGGGTTCGGCTCGCTCAGAGCCAGATGTGAAGCCGGCCGTCGAGCATGTCGGGAATCTTCTTGGCGAGCACGCGGCGGATGCGTTCGTCGGTGTAGCGGGTCGAGAAGTGGGTGGCGATCACGACCTCGTTGTGAAACCGCTCCCGGCGGGCCAGCAGGTCGTCGAGGTGGATGTGGCCGTACTTGTGGATCTTTTCCTTGCGGTGCGAGTGGGCCACGAAGGTCAGCTCGGTGATCAGGATCATCGCCTCGAACATCGCCGGGCAGCGGTCGAGGCCCTCGGGAGAGGAGTCGCCGAGATAGGCGACCAGGGGGGCCCGGACCTCGTGGGTGACATCGACGCCCGAGAGTCGCAGGTCGCGAATCTGGTGGCCGGCGAGGTGCTGGTATTCGTGCTTGAGCTTGCGGCGGCGGTCCCAGACCACGAAGCCGACGCTCGGCAGGGTGTGGGTGGTCGAGGAGACGGTCACGACATGCTCGCGGGAGAGTTCGATCTCGTCGCCGGGACGGGCCGGGAGGAGGGTGCATGGCAGGCGGCCGCGATCGAGCCGGGAGACCGCCTTGAGGAGCCGCTCGATTGGCTCGATCGCCGTCTCGGGCAGGTAGATGGTCGGCGGCTCCATCTTCATCATCCGCCGGCGGGCCACGTAGACCGGCAGGGCGGCGATGTGATCGAGATGGGTATGGCTGACAAACCAGGTATTCGTCGCCATGAAGCCCCAGGGCTGGGCCCCGAGATCGAAGCCGAGCTTAAGCTCGGGGATCCGCCAGACGCTCTGCACGGCGGCCCGCGAGTAGCCCTCGACGGTGAGCCCCTTGTGGGTCAGCGTGCGGAAGGGTGCGTTGTCGATCATGCGGGAGCGGCGGCCTCTGGGGAGGCGGCGGACGGGGGCTGGAGCCAGATCTCGTCAAACAGAGCCTCCTGGCTGGTCGAGAGCCTGCCGCGACGAACGAGTTCGAGCGTCGCCAGAAAGATGCCCACCAGCCGGGTGCGAGGCATATCGTCATCGAAGAGGGATGAAAAAGCCACCCTCCCCTGCTCCGCCACGAGCCGCTCGATCCGTTCGATGTGGCTCTCGATCGGGGTGTCGTCGTGGACGATCTGGCGGGGCTTCCGCTTGTCCTGCTTGGCGAGCACCCGGCCGAGGGCGGCCACCAGGTCCCAGACCTGCACATCGGCGAAGGTCACTTCCGCCGGGCGGGCCTGCGGAGCCGGCTCGTCGGCATGAACGCGGGGAAACCGCAGCTCCCAGTGCCGGGCCCGATCTTCGAGGAGCGTGGCGGCGTCACGGTATTGCTTGTATTCGAGGAGCCGCTGCACGAGGTCTTCGCGAATCGGCTCGACCGGCTCCTCCTGCTCCTCCGGCCGGGGCACGAGCGCCCGGGCCTTGATCTCAAGGAGCACGCTGGCGAGTTCGACAAACTCACCGACCTGCTCGATCGAGAGCTCCTCGAGCACGGCGAGGTGATTGCAGAACTCCTGGGCGATCACGGCGATCGGCACGTCGGTGACGTCGACCTCGTGCTTCTTGACAAGGTAGAGCAGCAGATCGAGCGGTCCGGAGAAGACGTCGAGGGAGACCTTGAAATCCATGTCGTGCCGCGTCGCGGGGAGTCGTGCAGCCGTGAGCATAGAAGACCGACGCGGCCCGGGGATATCCCGGTGCGCGGGTTGGAATACGGGTTCGCGAGGGG
>CALGAS010000079.1 GCA_937959175.1 uncultured bacterium
ATCGTGATCCGCAGATAGTCGGCGGGGTGGTCGTGGTGGCGGCAGTGGCGGGCCATCGCCTCGGCCAGCGGGCCGGGCTCGAAGGGGAGCCTGCGGAGGTGGTCCATCGGCAGCGCGACGACGACCTGGTCGAAGGCCTCGCGATGCTCGCCGGACGCCGACTGCCAGGTGATCTCGAGCGGCTCCCCGGGCCCGCCGCCGATCCGCGTGACGGCGGCCCCCAGCCGGATCTCGGCCGCCAGCCGTGAGGCGATCGCCGTGATCAGCTGCTCGTTCCCCCCGGCAATGCAGTAGAGCCGCATGTAGGCCGGGTCGTTCATCAGGTAGTTCTGCAGCCCGTAGCTCGCCGAGGTGTCGGCCGGCTCGGTGGCCAGATCGCTGTGGATCATCGTCTCCAGGTATCGCTGCAGCGCACTGCAGCCCAGGCGGTCGAGCGACTCGTGAAACCGCTCTGCCGGCGGCCCGCAGGCGGCGTGGTCTGAGCCCGATTCGTAAAACTCACGCGGCGTGATCGCCCCGCGGGCCCAGCCGTCGAAGGCGGCCAGTCGCTCGCGGCTTCCGCTCCCGAACGTGGCGGCCAGCTCGTCGAGGTTGGCGATCCGGCGGCCCGCCAAGTAGACCGACGAGCCCCCCATCGCCACCGTCGGCAGCCCCAGCGACGTGACGAGCTCCCGGAGCGGGTCTTCGTCGACGGGCGAGTAGTCGTAGAGTTCGGCAGCGCCGGCCTCATACTGCACTGGTGCGGCGGTGAAGCGGGGCGTGAGCAGCTTGCCCCCGAGCCGGTCGCTCGCCTCGAAGATCGTGATCGCAAGCGGCCGGTCGGCGAGCTGTTCCAGGTGCCAGGCGGTGAACAGTCCGCCGGGACCGCCCCCCACAATGGCCACCCGGGGCGGCCGGTCGTCGCTGGTCGGGGGGAACGGTCTCACAACATTTCTTTTAACGCTTCGGCTCCGGAAAGGTTTCGCCGAGGATTCCGCACGCGTGATCGGTCATCCGAATCGGGGGACAGCCGCTGCTGTATGCTCGAACGAATGACATCATCCCCGCGACCCGCAGGCCGCGACACTCCATCGTTCTGGCACCGCGGCCGGCTCGCCAGGGCCGTTGTGGCAACGGTTGCAGCGCTGCTCTGCCTCGCCCCGACACTGGGCCGCTCTGCCGAACTCGCGGATGATGACGGCACGGAAGTGACGACGCTTGCCGCCGAGGCGCTCCGGCAGCAGAACGCGTTTCGCAAGGCTGAGACCGATGAGGAGCGGGCCCGCATCGCGGGGATCCTTCTGATTCTGGAAGCCGACGGGGGCAGGCGGCTTCATGCCCTGGTGCGGAAGGAACTCACCGTACGGATCCCGGCCTTCGCCACAACCGCCGAGCGGGCCGCCGCCAGGCTTCTCAAGCAGCGGGCCGGCCCCGGAGACGTCACCGCCGAGATCGCCAGGCTGCGGCAGACGATTCGCGACGTGGCTGCAGTGGCGAATCTGACCAAGGAGATGATCGTCGAGAAGAGCGACCCGGCCCTCGCCCGCCTTGAGGAGTTGATGCTCGTCACGCCGGCGGAGATCCTGGCCGCGGAGCCCGACCTCGTCAGGGAGCGGGACGCCCTCCTCCAACTCGCAGCCTGGGGCGAGCAGGCGGCGGAGTTGCTCCCGAAGCGGGATCGCCGCAAGCTTCCCGCCCTTCCGGGTCGCGAAGAACTCCTCACCCGGCTCGAAGCCGCCGTCGTGGCTGCAGCAACGATGGCCGCTCCCTTCTCGCCGGCCGACCGTCAGACGCTCGCCGCCAACGAGGCCCTGGCCGACAGCCTCGACCCGGAGGAGGCCCGGGGCATCCAGCGGCTCAATGAGATTCGGCTGCTCGTCGGCCTGCCGGCCCAGGCGATCGACCTCAAGCTCGTGGCGGCCTGCCGCACCCATTCCGAAGACATGTGCCGGGAGGGCTTCTTCGCCCACGAGTCGCCGGTCTCCGGCCGGGAGACGCCCTGGAAGCGGGCCCAGGCCGCGGGCACCACCGCCAGCGCTGAAAACATCGCCGCCGGCACCGATTCGGGCGAAGGGGCCGTTCAAATGTGGTGGCATTCCCCAGGGCATCACAAAAACATGCTCGGCGACCAGCCGCGGACCGGGTTGGGCCGCTACGAAAGGCACTGGACGCAACTCTTCGGCTAAGAACCGGAGGGGGCAGCAGGCGGGTGTGCGTCTGCAGGCTTCCGGAGGCCAGGAAGGCTCAACGGCCCGTCGTCCCACCGGCTCGCGCCGGTGGGCTTCTATGAGCCGTTGGTACCAGCGGCGTCGCTTGTCGGCTGCCCGAGTAGAGCAAAGGAGGACGCCGCGTTATCCCAACCCCTGCTCCTCTCCGTGCTCAGCCCCGCCGAAGTACGCGTTGAGAAAATCCCTTGGGTCGCCTTCGTGGCGGATGAACTGCACGAGCGCAAGGAGCTTCTCCTGATCCCGCCGGAGTTTTTCCGCCAGGCCCGCCGGGTCGGTCAGGGCGGCGGGCAGGTCACCGACGACGCGGAGGCTGACCCGCTCCTCCTCCCGCCAGTCGCCCTCGATCGCGCCGTGCCGCTCGAGCATCGCCAGGGCGGTCTCGAGCCGCCGGTCGTGGTGGCTTCGATTGTGCAGCCGCTTTCGCAGCCAGGGCAGCCCGTAGGCGGCGACCTCCTCGGGGCGGTCAGCGAGCAGGTCGAAGACCTGCCGGTAGATTTCGGGGCCGGGATTGCTCCACTGGATGAACTCCATCTGCGTGGCCAGGTCCTGCTCGTCGTAGAGCAGGAGGCAGTCGGCGGGCAGGCCGTCGCGGCCGGCCCGACCGATCTCCTGATACCACGACTCCATCGAGCCGGGGATCTCGGCATGGGCGACGAAGCGGATGTCGTCCTTATCGATCCCCATCCCGAAGGCGTTCGTGGCGAGCACGAGCTCCCCCCTGCCCTCCATGAAGGCCTGCTGCACCTGCCGCCGGGCGTCGCGGTCGAGGTCGCCGTGGTAGCAGCGATGGGCGACGCCCCGCTCGCGGAGCAGGTCGCTGAACCGTTCGAGCACCCGGATCAGCGTGAAGTAGACGATCCCGCTGCCGGCGGCCCCGGGGCCGAGGTGCCGCTGCTCGAGCTCGAGGATCGCGGCGAGCTTCTCGTCGTCGCCCCAGACCTCGCGGGCGGCCAACTGCAGATTGGGCCGGTCGAGCCCGGCGTGGAAGAGCCGCATGGCGGCCGGCTGGAGGCCGAGTTGGCGGACGATATCAGCCTGGACGGCGGGGGTCGCGGTGGCGGTCAGGGCGATCGTGACGGGATCGCCGAGCCGGCCGCGAATCTCGTCGATCAGGGGGTAGGCGGGGCGGAAGTCGTGGCCCCACTCGCCGACGCAGTGGGCCCCATCGACCGCCAGCAGCGGCACGTGGCGGGTGGCCAGGGCGGCGAGAAACTCGGGCTTGCGAAACCGCTCGGGCGTGACGTAGAGCAGCCGAAAGCGGCCGGCGGCCAGATCGGCGTAGCGGGCCTCCCGGCTCTCGCGGTCGAGCGATGAGTTGATAAACGCCGCCTCGATTCCCCGAGCGGCAAGGGCATCGACCTGATCCTTCATCAGGGCGATCAGCGGCGAGATCACGACCGCCAGCGGCGGCCGGGGATAATCGCCGCCCGGCTCGGTGAGCACGAGCCCGGGAACCTGATAGCAGAGCGACTTGCCCCCGCCGGTCGGCATGATCAGCAGGGCGTGGCGGCCGGCCAGGAGGTGCTCGATCACCGCCTCCTGGGGGCCGCGAAAGCCGGAGTGGCTGAAGTGCCGGCGGAGCGTCTCGAGGGGCGTCATGCAGCTCGGCAAGCGACGTTTGCCCAGTGGGCCGCCAGCTCCGTGACAGCAGGAAACTCTGCGTGACTGTGATCCGGCAGGGGAACTCCTCATAAGCAATAGGCACGACCAGCTGGTGATCACAGAACGCTAACACTCGTTCAAGGGCGTAGCAAATGAGTTGCCAGAGCCGGTTTCGCCGACGTTCTTAAATCGCTTTCGCCCAAAAATGCACGGACACGCATCCGACCAGTTGCCACGACTTCCCGCGTCAAGTACGCTATCCCCCAAATGTGGCCCCTCTCATGGAGTGCCAGTCGGGTAGGTTCAACGGTCCTCCGAAACGAGTTGAGCCCCGTGGTCGAATCCACCACTCGGGAGAAGATCTCATGGAAAGGTACGGCCGTTATCAATCCAGCCGGTCGCGTCCCCTGCCTCCACCACCGGCATCTCCCCGATCGCTCTACCCGAAGAACGTTGTACCTGAACAGGTTGATACGGCTGAGCGCACATCGCGGGATGACCATCCACCGGACACTGAGTCCTTGCCCGTGATTCAGCCTGGGCGATACCCAAAGAAAAAAAAGAGCAACCTCCCGGTTGTGGAAGCCAGCATCATTGCCGGCTTAGTTGCGGTTTTTGGGATCGTCATCGTGCTGTTTTTACAGATCGTGCTGGATTCCAGAAATCCATCGAGTCCGCCGCATCCAGAACCGTCGTCACCAAAGCCCCAGGATTATCCTGTAAAACCTTTGGTTGCTCCGGGTGGCGGCGGGTTCGTCAAGCCCCCAGCATGGAAACCACGGCCCGAGAGGGTTCCTGAACCGTCAGTTCCGGCCAACCTTGCCGAGCTGCCGAAAAGCATCGACGCATATGTTGCGGCAGCTATCGC
>CALGAS010000080.1 GCA_937959175.1 uncultured bacterium
AGCGTGGCTGCATGCTCATTGAAAGACCGCCGGCGGCGTTGAGTAAGGAGCCTTGTCTTCCCTCGATTTTACCTCCTGCCGGGTTGGGGCTCTCGGCCGCAGGATGGCCCCCCGGCCCGCCGTCCCCCCGGGAGGCTGGTAAAGCCCCGCGAGTCATTGGTTCTGTGGCGCTGGTCGGGCGTGTTGGTAGTGAACGGCTGGCGGAAATCAGGTGCGGGATCGCCCAACGGCCCGCCGTCCCCCCGGCTCGCGCCGGGGGGCTTTTATGGAAAAGGGGACTGGCTCCGAGCGAAGCGAGGTGCCTGTACCCTTTTCCAATCCGAGCACTTTTTCCAACCCGAGCAGGCGGGGGAGGCGGGTCGTATGCTTGGGTTCATGAGGGCTGCCCGATGACTCACCGCTCCGCATTCGCAAAGCTCGCCCCCTCCCGCCGCCAGGTGCTCGTGCAGTCGGGCCTGGGCGTCGGCTGGCTGGGGGCGGCGAGCCTGTTTGCCGACGAGGCCCGCCGCGATTCTGCCGCCACGCTCGCGCCGCGGCCGCCCCACTTTCAGCCGCGGGCCAAGGCGGTGATCCACATCTTCGCCAACGGCGGCCCCAGCCACCTTGACACCTTCGACCCCAAGCCGGCCCTGGCGAGGTATGCCGGGCGGGAGATTCCCAATGCCCTCACGACCGAGCGGCGGACCGGGGCGGCCTTTCCGTCGCCATTTGCCTTCCGGCGACACGGCCAGAGTGGCCTCGAGGTGAGCGACCTGTTCCCCGCGGTGGCCCGTCATGCCGACCGGCTCTGCGTGCTCCGCGGGATGCACGCCGACGTGCCCAACCACGAGCCCTCGCTGATGCTGATGAACTGCGGTGATGCCCGGCTGGTGCGGCCGGCGGCGGGAGCCTGGGTGACCTACGGACTGGGCACCGAAAACCAGAACCTGCCCGGCTTCGTGGCGATGTGTCCCGGGGGGTATCCGATCAAGGGCACCGAGAACTGGCGGAGCGCCTTCCTGCCGGGTGCCTTCCAGGCCACCTATATCGACACGGAGAAGCGACGGGCCGAGGAGTTGGTGGAATACGTCCGCCATCCGCTGCTCGATTGCGAGACCCAGCGGCGGCAGTTCGACCTGACGACCAGCCTCGATCGCAGTCACCTGGCCGCCCGCCAACAAGACCCGCTCCTGGAAGCGCGGCTGGCGTCCCTGGAACTCGCCTGGCGGATGCAGGCCGAGGCGGCCGAGGCCTTTGACATCTCCCGGGAGCCGCGGCACGTGCTGGCGCGGTACGGCGGCGGCGTTCAGGGGCGACAGCTGCTGATCGCCCGGCGACTGGTGGAGCGGGGCGTGCGATATGTGCAGGTCTGGCACGGCAAGGGCCAGCCCTGGGATAGCCACGAACACATCGAGAAGAACCACCGGCGGCTGGCCAGAGAGAGCGACCAGGCGATCGCCGCCCTCCTCGACGACCTGGTCGGCCTGGGGCTGCTCGAGAGCACGCTGGTCCTCTGGGGCGGGGAGTTTGGCCGGACGCCGACCGTCGAACTGCCCAACGACGCCGGCGTCAAGGTGGCCAGCGGCCGCGACCACAACCACCACGGCTTCACCGTCTGGCTGGCCGGCGGCGGCGTCAAAGGGGGGCATGTGCACGGGGCGACCGACGAGTGCGGCTTCAAGGCGGTCGAGGGCCGCGTGCACGTCCATGACCTGCAGGCGACGATGCTCCACTTGCTCGGACTCGACCACGAGCGGCTCACCTACCGCCACAGCGGCCGCGACTTCCGGCTCACCGACGTCCACGGGCGGGTGGTCCACGAGATCGTCGGCTGACCAGACGTCGTCAGGCAGCCCGGGCCACCGGCTCGGGTGCGGCCCCCGGGGCGGGCAGCCGCACGACGTCGGCGGTCGCTTCACCGGCTGACCCCAACTCGCCCAGCAGGCTCGCCACGAACCAGGGAACAAGCAGCGCGGTCGTTAGCGGTGCCAGCCACACCCCGCGGACGCCGGGAGCGAGCCTTCGGCCGAGTTCGTAACTCCCGATGATCGCAATCGCCGCGAGCCAGCCGCCGGCCACCGCCAGCCGGCGGGGAGGCCGGGCCGTCGCGGCCACCGCCATCACCATCACGAGCGCCGGCACGATGCAGGCGTAGGTATTGTTCTCCGTGCGTGGCGAAAAGAGCAGCAGGAGGGTGATGGTCAGCGTGTAGATGTGGAGCGTTGCCGACCCGTGCTCGAGCCGCCGGAGGGCTTCCCGACAGCCCAGCACGACGGCCAGGGTGGCGGCCAGTTGCACGGCGAGGCGAACCGGGCCCGGGACGGGATGACCGGAGACGTTGAAGATGCCGAAGAACGTGGCCCAGGCCTCCTGGCCCTGCATCTGCTGCGAGATCCGGAGCACGTCGAGAAAGCCGGCATTCTGCCGGTGCACCCAGCCGGCATCGGCGATCAGGAAGGGCAGCCCGACCAGCAGCAGGCAGCCGGCGGCCAGGGGCGGAATCAGCCGCGGCCGCAGCAGGGCGAGCACCGCCACCACCGGCAGCGCCAGAGGCTTCATCAGGATCGCCGCGGTGGCCGCGGCAGCGGCGAGTCCATGACGCCGGGTGACGGCGGCGGCGATGGCCGTCACCAGAAAGGCCAGCATCGGCAGCGTGGCCTGGCCGTTCCGGGCGGCGGGAAATCCGAGGATCACGCCCATGCCGCTCATGGCCAGAAAGCACGGGCTCCCGACACGTCGCGCGATGAGTCGTCCACAGAACCAGAGGGCTGCGGCAAATGATCCGATCGTGAAGACCCGCCAGGCGATCTCGACCGCGGGGCCCGGGGCTGCTGCCATCGGCACGAACAGCAGGCCGGAGATCGGCAAGTAAATGAAGCCGCTGCCGGCGCCGTTGTACATGTCTTCGCCATGCAGCCAGCCATGCCCGCCCACCGCGTAGGCACGGGTGACCGACTTCTGGTTGCCCGCCAGTTCGAGGCCGGCAGCCACGACAATCAGCAGGGCCCAGAGCGTCCAGCCGAGCGGCTGGTCATACCGCTGCCACCAGGGTACGGCCGCTTGCGATCGCAGCGCAAGAATCTCTCCGGCCGACGCTGCGGGTTCGACCGCATTGCCCAGGGCATGGTGGGAGATGCTGATCACAGCCTGTTCCAGAAGAGTGTTGTCGATGTCATCGTCCACCAGCGAGGGGGGATGCCGGAGTCGGCGGGGAGGGCCACAAGGTCGCTCCAGATCAGCCAGGTCACGGCAAGCTGGGCAGGATGCGGGTAGAGTGCTGGGCATGGCACCGTCTGTCCGTCTGCCACTTCCGCGCCGAGGCCGTGGGAGCCGCCCGCAGCGGCTTGTGCTGCTCATCGCCGCGCTGCTCTCGGCGGTGGTCAGCCTGGCGGTCCCGATGTGCCCGCGGGTCGACGAGGCCGGCCGACCCCTCTGGCAGGTCGAGACGGTGCACGACGGCGACACGGTGACCTGCCGCGACGAGACTGGACGCCGCCAGAAGATCCGGCTTGTTGGCATCGATGCGCCGGAGCTGGGCCAGGCCTACGGTGGCGCGGCCCGCCGCGAGCTGGGCAAGAAGCTCGCCGGTGGGAGCGTCCGCGTGACCGGATCGGCCCGCGATCAGCATGGTCGGTTGCTGGGCCGGCTCTGGATCGACCAGCGGGATCTCAACCGGGAACTTGTGGCCGAGGGCTGGGCCTGGGCCTTCGGGGGCTTCGCGGCCGACGATGATCTGGTCGCCGCCGAGTCGCGAGCCCGCCGGCAGCGGCGGGGGCTGTGGGCGGACGATCATCCGCTGCCGCCTCGCCAGTGGCGGGCGGCCCATCCACGCAATGGAGGCGAAGGGGCGGACTGACGGCGGTGCCAGCGGGTTCCACTTCCCCGCTCGGGCCACGGTCGTTTACTGTCAGAGTCGTATGAAGCACCCACGAGACATCGTCATCACCGGCCTCGGCGTCGTCAGCCCGATCGGGATCGGTGCCGAGCCTTTCTGGGAGGCGCTTGCCGCCGGCCAGAGTGGCATCCGGCCGGTTGATCTCTTCGATGCCAGTTCGTTGCGGGTCAGGTTCGGCGGCCAGATCACCGGCTTCGACCCCAAGCAGTACGTGCGGCCGCGGAAGAGTCTCAAGGTGATGAGCCGCGAAATCCAGCTCGGCTTTGCGGCGGCCGATCTGGCGATGGCCGATGCGGGGATCGCCGCCGGCGGCGTCGAGCCGGAACGGTTCGGCGTCGTGTTCGGCAGCGATATGATCTACGCCGACCTGGAGGATCTCGAGCAGACCTACCGCCGCTCCTCCCGGGACGGCCAGTTCGACTTCCTGCTCTGGTCGGAGGCGATCCACGAGGAGCTCCATCCGCTCTGGCTGCTCAAGCATCTGCCCAACATGACCGCCTCCCACATCGCCATCGCCCACGACGCCCGCGGCCCCAACAACTCGATCGTGCTCGG
The DNA here is from genome assembly GCA_937959175.1 of uncultured bacterium. Taxonomy (GTDB): domain Bacteria; phylum Planctomycetota; class Planctomycetia; order Pirellulales; family UBA1268; genus QWPN01. The sequence continues at coordinate 4,430 of CALGAS010000080.1, forward strand.
CGATGTCTCAGGCCTGCTGGCGATCGCCGAGGCGGCCAGCGTCATCCGCCGTGGCTGGGCCGATGTGATGCTCGCCGGGGGCACCGGCTGCCGCCTTCACCCGACCGCCCTGGTGGCTCGGGGTGACGCGCTCCTCTCCCACCGAGCGGATGACTTCCAGGCGGCCTGCCGGCCCTTCGATCGCGACCGCGATGGGCTGGTCAACGGCGAGGGCGCGGGAACGCTGGTGCTAGAGGCCCGCGAACACGCCGAGCGGCGAGGGGCAAAGATTCACGGGGAACTGCTGGCCACCGCCGCCCGTTGCGAGCCCGGCGCCCATCATCGCGGCCTGACCGGCCGCTCGGTGCGGCAGGCGATCCGGGCCGCCTGCCAGGCCGCCGGACTCGACGCCGCCAGCGTGGGGCATGTCAACGCCCACGGCGTGAGCACCGTCGAGATGGATCGGGTCGAGGCGAAGGCGATCGCCGCCGAGCTCGGCGAGGTGCCCGTGACCGCTCCCAAGAGCAGCTTCGGGCACCTCGGGGCCGGCGGCGGGACCGTCGAGCTGGCCGCCAGCCTGCTGGGACTCGAGCGGGGCCTGGTGCCGGCCACGCTCAACTACGAGAACCCCGACCCCGAATGCCCGGTCAACGTGGTCCACGGTGAGCCCTTGGCCGGCCGCCCCGCGACGTTCGTGAAGGTCAACCTTTCGACGACCGGCCAGGCGGTGGCGGTCGTGGTCAAGACCTGAGGCAAGCGGCGGCCCTACCAGCTCCCGTAGAAGCCGAAGGAGACGCCGTTGTAGAAGGTCTGGCCGCCGACATCGATCGCGTTGTTGTCGCGGTTGTCGAGGTTGAACTGCCGTGTGGCGGTCGCCATCCCGGCCACCCAGAGGAAGTCGTAGCCGATCTGGAGCGAGAAGTTGGGGTTGATCTGCCAGCCGGCGAAGACGGTCAGGTCGCCGATGAAGCCGGCCCCGGTGCGGGTCGCCTCGTCGCTGAAGGCGTAGGGGCCCTGCTGGCCGACGGGCTGGCCGGTGTTGTTGATCCCGAGGGCCGACTGGGACGTGCTCGCAAAGCTGAGGGCGGGAGCCGCCCGGCCCCGCAGGCCCCAATAATAG
>CALGAS010000081.1 GCA_937959175.1 uncultured bacterium
ACCAACCGCTGCTAAAGTTCAGCATTGGCGGAGCCACGGCTGATTGTCGCCATAAGCAGCCTGGTAAGACCGTCACCTGCGTTCCTCGTTTCACCGTTCCAAGTGGGTTTTCCGTGCGACGTATCAACTTCAAGTTCCTGCTCATCTTGATTGCAGTCCTGGCTGTCTTGGGCGGGGCCCTCCTCGGGATCAATCGCTTCCAGAAGTCCCGTAACTCCGGCGGCAAGCTGGAACTCGCCCGCCAGCGGGTCGAGGAGGGCAAGATCGCCGATGCCCTCGGGCTCTATGCCCAGTACGTAGCGCTCCAGCCCGGTGACGACACGGCATTCGGAGAGTACTCGAAACTGCTCCTGGCGCGGGCGACCGCTCCTGATGCCACCCGGAACGACGTGGCTCGGGCTTACAACAGCCTCGAGGCGGCAGTCCGTCGAAAGCCGGAAGATGACGGCCTCCGCATGACGCTGGCCCAGTTCCAGCTCCGGGTCGGCCGGGCCAGCGATGCCCGAGAGCACCTTCTGGTACTGGAGGAGCGGGTCACCGAGCCGGAAATTCTGTCCGACGACCAGCCTGCCACCGCTGCGGGTGATGACTCCGCTGCCGACGATCCCGATCCCGACGCCGAGCCGGCCGCAACCACCGCCGACAAGCCGGTCACCCCGCAACGGGTTCAACTCCTCTTGGCCGGTGCCCAGCTGGCATCGGGAGAGTATGCCGAAGCCGCCCGGATCGTCGCGGCCCTCGTCGGCTATGACCTGGAAACAGGAGAGTTCGTCGACGAGGCGGTGAAGGGCGAACCCGATACCGACGCCTTCATCATGCTGGCCGCCGTGCTCCAGGAGCGACTCGAGGAACCGGAACAGTCTCGGAAGGTGCTGGAGGAGTTGGTCCGCCGCAAGAAAGATGATCCGCGAGCCTGGCTTGCCATGACGAGCTGGCATCGGGAACGACGTGATCTCCAGGCCGCCTCACTGGCCGTCGAGAAGGCCCTGGAACTGGGGCCCGACGATCCAAACTGCGTCTTTGCGGCGTTTGAGCTGGCACTTGCCGAACGGGATATCGACAAGGCGATCACGATCGCCCGGCGATCGGTGGAACTCTTTCCCAACGATGAACGCAGCTATCGCGGTCTTGCGGCCGTCACGATTCAGAGCAACGACCTGGCCGAGGCGGAGAACGTCCTGCTGGAAGGGGTGGAACGGCTGCCCGGCAAGGCCTCGCTCCTGATGATGCTGACCGATGTCTTTCTCCAGCAGGGCAAAATTGATGAGGCCAGCAACGCCATCAGTCGTATCCGGGAACTCTACGGCTCGGGCAGCGGACCTGTCGGATTGCTCGAAGCCCGCCTCCTGGTCGCTGAGCGGCGCTGGAACGAGGCCAAGGCCAAGTTGGAGCAGGTCAGGCCCCTCGTACTCGGCAATGCCGAACTGATCCGGCAGGTCGACCTCTACCTCGGACAATGCCACGCCCAACTCGACGAGTATGACGCCCAGTTGGAGGTCAATCGTCGCATCCTCAACGATGATCCGGGCTCGCTCGCCGCCCGTGCCGGGGCCGCCCAGGCCTTGATCTCAGCCGGCAAGGCGGAGCAGGCGCTCGCGGAGTTTGAGGCCATCGCTGCGGCGCTGCCGGGCGACCGGCTCGTCCGAACGCCCCAGGTTTGGTATCCGCTCCTCCAGTTGCGGATCAACCGCCAGTCATCGCTGCCGGAAGCGGAACGCGACTGGAGCGGCATCGAGAGCCTGCTCAACGCGTTGGAGATCAACGCCGCGGTAGCCCCCGATCAGCTGGCGCTCCTTCGCAGCGAGACGCTTGTCCGGCGGGGTGAAATGGCGGCAGCCCGCGACCTGCTCGAATCGATGGCGGAATCCTCGGGAAATCCGCGGGTCTGGGCGGGGCTCCTGACCCTGCTGCTGCGGGTCGAGGGGCCGGAGGCTGCTGTCGCGACGCTCGAGCAGATCCCGGCAGAGATCCGGCGAGATCCCTCGGTTGTCTTGATGGAAGCCCAGGTGGCGTCTCGGTTGCCCGCGGATCAGGCCGCGGAAACCCTTGCCCGGCTGGAGAAAGAGGCGACGGAAAGGCCGGCCGAAGAGGCTGCCGGCATCCTCCGGGCGTTGGCACCTGTCTACATGGCGAGCGGGAAGACGGCCGAGGCCGAACGCCTCTGGCGGGACGTTGCCAAAAAGTTGCCGCAAGACCTCGCCATCCGGGAATCGCTGCTGGAACTCGCCCTCATGACCCAGGATCTCGACAAGGCCCGCCAGGCGGCCGCCGATATTGCCGACATCGCCGGAACCGACTCCGCCCGCGGCCGGGTCGCCCAAGCAAGCGTGAAGCTGGCCGAGGCACGCCTCGCCCTCGCTGCCGCGGAGAAAGAAGACGAATCGCTGCGGGGGTTGCCGCCAGCGGTGAACGATCTCCTGACCGAGGCCCGCAACTACCTCGTTGAAGCTGAGAACCAACGGCCGGGCTGGGGACAAATCCAGCTCCTCTTTGCCGACATCGACAGCCTCCGAGGCAAGCCGGCGGCAGCCGTCGAGCGGCTTCGCAAGGCGATCGCGACCGGCCCGGCAAATCCGCCCGTCGTGCGTCGGCTGGTCTCGCTGCTCTACTCCCTCAACCGCCTCGAGGAGGCCCAGCAGGCCATGTCGCTGCTGGGTGAGGACGGGACCACGGGCCTGGAGCGAATCTCCGCGGAGGTTGAACTGCGAGCCGGAAACGTCGACGCGGCGGCGGCCTTGGCCGAACGAAGCGTCTCCGACGACACGCAGAATAAGGACGATCTCCTCTGGCTGGGCCAGGTGCTGGCCCGATCCGGGAAACTTGAGCGATCTGAGGAAGTGCTGCTGCGGGCTACCGAAGTCGCCCCCGATGATGCCGAAGTCTGGCTGGCGCTGTTTACCCACCAGGCCGCGAAGGGTAACCCAGACGCTGCGACTGCCCTGGAAAAAGCGGTCAGCCTGATGGACGAGCCCGGGAGACAACTGGCACTTGCCCAGGGCTACGAAATGCTCGGCAGGCCAGCGGATGCCGAAGAAGTCCTCCGCGAGGCGGTGGCGGGCTGGCCGGATGACGCGGAGTCGATTCGCGGGCTCGCCTCCTTCCTGATCCGACGCGGACAGCCGCAGGAGGCCCGTGACCTCCTTCAGCAGATTCTCGATGCCCCAGCCGATGATGCTGTGGCCGCTGCCACGAAGCCCTGGGCCCGGAGGGCGATGGCCGAGAGCCTCGCCTCGCAGGGAACCTATCGCGAACTCCAAAATGCCCTCCAGTTGCTCCGGAAGAATCATGGTGCAGAGAAAGTCGCGAGTGATGAGGATCTCGATCTTGAAATTCAACTGCTGTCTGCCCGCCCAGAGCCCGCCAGCTGGCAGCAGGCGGTCGATCTGATCAACGAACTGGAGGAACGGCGACCGGTGACAACCGCCCGGCGGCTGACCCGGGCCCAGCTCCGAGAGAAACTGGGCCAGTGGGCGGCGGCCCGCGATGAACTCGTCGTGCTGGTGGCCAAGCCAGAGACCCCGCCGGCCTACGTCGCGCTGCTGGTCGAGAAACTGATCGAACATGGCGAGACCTCGTCCGCACGCACCTGGCTTCGCCGCCTCGAACGATCCACGCCCGACTCGGCCTTGACGCTGGCCCTCAACGCCAAGTTGGCGATGGCGGAGAACGATCGGGAAAAAGCGATCGAGTATGCTCGCCAACTGATGCCCGGCCAGGAGGTTCCCGTTGACCAGCCGGCCCAACTCAACGCTGTCGCCAAGCTGATGGAAGACCTCGGCTTTGAGAAGGCCGCGGATCGGGTGTTCCAGCAATATGCCGCTCTTGCCGGGGAGGGCATCCTCGGCAGAATCGAGTTTCTGAGCCGCCAGGGACGCTCAGCGGAGGCGCTCGATCTCATTGAGCAGAACTGGGACGCCCTCTCCCTCGAGCGGGCCCTGTCGCTGGCCACCGAGGTCATCCGCTCACAGCCTGAGGAGGCCGCCCTGGCCACCGCCTCCCCGCGGGTGGCCGCCTGGATCGAGAAGGGCAAACGGGTGGACCCCGGCAGCGTCGTGATCAAACTGCTCGACGCGGAGCTGCAGACGCTCCTCGGCCGGGAAGACGAAGCGGAGAGCGTGTATCGCGATCTCCTCGAGACCAAGAATCTGTCGCCATCGCAGTCTGCGATTATTGCCAACAACCTGGCTTTTCAGTTAGCCAGACCCGAGACTGCTGCCGAGGCGGACGTCCTGATCAACAAGGCGATCGACGAGCTTGGCCCGCTTCCTGATCTGCTCGACACCCGGGGGCTGGTCCGGCTTGCCAAACAGAACCCGGCCGAAGCCATCGAGGATCTGCGGGTGGCGGTGCTGGCGCCGTCGGCGGCCAAGTTTCTTCATCTGGCGGCTGCCGAACTGGCCGCAGGAAACGACGCCATGGCACGCGAGGCTCTCGAGAGAGCCCGGGAGCAAGGACTGGCCCGCATGAGGCTCCCCCCGTCGGACACGGTAAGGCTGGAGCAGCTCGAGCAGAAACTCAGCCCGGCGACCGACGCGACGGCAGCGGCGGAGAGCTGAGACAGCACGTCGATCGCAGGGATTGCGTCAGCCCTGCAGCATCCGGGACTTGGCAAGTGCCTCCTCCGCCTCGGGGATCAGGCCGGCCCGCATGCAGGCGACAGAGAGGGCCGTGTAACTAAAGGGATCGCGGGGCTCGAGTTCGCAGGCTCGACGAGCATGCCGCACCGCGTCCTGATGCCGCTCCAGCCGCGTGCACCAGGCACCGAGGGCTGAGTGGGCAAGGGCAAAATCAGGCTCCTCCGCGACCAGTGCCTCCATGGCGGCCACCGCGCCGGCCAAATCCCCGTCGTTCTTGATCTTTTCGGCCGCAGCGTAACGTTCTTCGCGGGTCATGCGATTCCTCGATGGTGATCTGGGCAGTTCTCCGCATGATACGGGGCTACGGCCGCCCTGGCGAGAGCCCCGCCACCGGAGAAAAGGGGCGGTGGGGTGGGCAGCGGGATCTGGCTGCCTGGCGACGACCGGGCAAACTCACGCGTTGGGAAAAACTGGCATTGAATCATGGGGCGTCGGCTGCCGATAACCCCGGGGAACTCTGCGGTTGGCCCGACGGGCGGTGTTCGTAAGGCCCACCCGGGCACCTCTGAAAGGATTGTCGTGAGTATCCATCCGCTGGCCGTGGTGAGCCCTGGAGCCCGTCTGGGGGCGGGCGTGACCGTTGGTCCGTTCGCGATTGTCGAAGACGGGGCCCAGCTTGGCGACTTCTGCACCGTGGCCAGCGGGGCCGTCATCAAGGGGGGCGTGACCGCCGGCTGCCACAACGAGTTCCACGAGCACGCCGTCATTGGCGGTGCTCCCCAACACGCGGCTCGGCCGGCTGAAACCGGCCGTGTCGTGATCGGCGATCACAACGTCTTCCGGGAACACGTGACGATTCACCGGGCGATGAAACCCGATGGCGTGACAACCGTGGGGCACCGTAATTACGTCATGGCGGGCGGCCACTTCGGCCACGACGTCCTCGTGGGC
>CALGAS010000082.1 GCA_937959175.1 uncultured bacterium
GGCGGAAGCTCGACGAGTCTTTGGAGATTTCGCTCACAGGATGATCGAGTCGCCGAGGGAGGTGGTGCGAAATATCCCGGCGAGGATCCAACGGACCGCGCAGCGGCGACTTCTGCCATCCCGCCGCCGGTGTACACCGAATGGTCTCGCACATTCCCCTCTAGTGCGACGCAGCGGCCGCAGCCGCCGCTTCGGCATTCGGCGGGTCGGTCTGCATCAGGTGATCCTTCTCGACGCCCGGCACCGAGTACTCGTAGGGGCCACGGTAGACGACCGGCTGGTAATCGAAGTTGCCATGGCCCGGCGGGCTGGGCGCGGTCCATTCCAGGCCGTTGGCGTTCCAGGGATTCCGGCTGGCGACCGGCCCGTAGAACATGCTCCAGAAGAAGTTGACCGCGAAGATGATCTGGCTGGCCACCATCCCGATGGCACAGTAGGTCATGAAGGCGTTCATCGGCTGGAGGTGATGGAACGTCTCGTAGTGGTAGGCGTCGGCCAGTCGCCGCGGGAACCCGACGGCCCCGAGGATATGCATCGTGAAGAAGGTGCCGTTGAGGAAGATGAACGTCAGGAAGAAGTGGACCTTCCCCCAGAACTCGTTCATCGTCCGGCCGAACATCTTCGGATACCAGAAATAGATCGCCGCCCAGACACCCATCGCCGTGCCGGCGAAGAGCACGTAGTGGAAGTGGGCCACGATGAAGTAGGTGTCATGGATGAAGATGTCGACCGGCGTGGCCGCCATGAAGATGCCCGAGAGGCCGCCGATGATGAACATCGACACAAACGAGAGGGCGAAGAGCATCGACGTGGTGAACTGGATTCGGCCGCCCCAGACCGTACCGAGCCAGTTGAAGGTCTTCACGGCGCTCGGCAACGCGATCATCATCGTCGAAACCATGAAGGTGATCCCCAGGGCGGGATTCATGCCCGACATGAACATGTGGTGGCCCCAGACGATGAACCCGAGGCCCGCGATCCCGGCAATCGAGTAGACCATCGGCCGATAGCCGAAGAGCGGCTTGCGTGCGAAGCAGGTGAGGATGTCGCTGACCATGCCCATCGCCGGGAGGATCATGATGTAGACCGCCGGATGGCTGTAGAACCAGAACAGGTGCTGCCAGAGCAGCGGCTGTCCGCCGCCGGGGCCGGCGACTGCGTTGTTGACGATGTTGCCTTCTGGCGAGAAGAAGCCCGTCGCAAACATCCGGTCGGCCAGCTGCATGAAGCCGGCGGCGGTGAGCACCGGCAGGGCGAAGGCCTGCAGCACGGCCGTGATGAACATCGCCCAGATCGTCATCGGCAGCCGGAACATCGTCATGCCCGGGGCCCGCATCAGGATGATCGTCGTCATGTAGTTGACGCTCCCGAGCATCGACGAGACGCCCACAAACGTCAGCCCGACGAGCCAGAGGGTCTGGCCCCAGCCGCTTCCGGGCGACGCGGCCATGTTGGTCGAGAGCGGCGGGTAACTCGTCCAGCCTCCAGAGGCGGCCCCTCCCTCCACGAAAAAGCTCGCCCCGAAGGCGATGAACGCCGGCCACATGAACCAATACGACAGCATGTTCAACGTGGGAAAGGCCATGTCGTCGGCCCCGATCATCAGCGGGATCAGGAAGTTGCCGAAGGCACCGGCGAGGATCGGGATGATCACCAGGAAGATCATCACCGTCGCATGCATCGTGAAGAGCATCGTGTAGAACTCGGGGCTCATCTGCCCGCCCTGCTGGGCGAACAACTTGCCCACGACCGGCACGTCGGACCACGGCCAGGCGACCTGCCAGCGAACCGCCAGCGCCAGCAGCCCGCCGATCAGGAACCAGAGCAGCGTCGAAAACAGGAACTGCAGGCCGATGACCTTGTGGTCCTTTGAGAAGACGTAGGTCGACAGGAAGGTCGCCACCGGATGCGGCTTGCGAACCTGCGCCGGCGCGTGATCAACGGTGGAAGGCGCGGTGACGGTACTCATGGCTGATCTCCGGAAACGTGCTCAGGGTCGTGTGCGGCTAAAAGGGGACATTCTGCTTTTTCGTGGGCTGCGCTCGGTTGCGTTCCCAAGAGAACTGAAAAAGCAGAATGTCCCCTTTTTTAAACTTCAGTTGGTGACGAGGGTGCCGGTGACGTCCTCGACCGGCTGGGTCGCTTCCTGCTCGGCGTACTTCCGCTCGAGCCAGGCATCGAACTCGGGCCGGGTGACGAACGTGATCCGGCCCTTCATTTTGTAATGGCCCCAGCCGCAGAGTTCGGCGCAGACGATGTCGTGGCTGCCGGTCTCCGTGCCCTTGAACCAGACAGGGATCTTCATCCCGGGCACCGCGTCCTGCTTGATGCGGAGGTTGGGGAGAAAAAAGCTGTGCAGTACATCCATGCTCTTGAGTTGCACGAGCACATCCTCGTCGACCGGCAGGTGCAGGTCGTTGACGAGATGGAGGTCGTCGGGCGTGCCGAGCTGCCCGTCGCGGCCGGGATACCGTAGCCGCCACTCGAACTGCCGGGCGATCACTTCGACCGTAGGCGGCATGTCGGGCCGCCGCATCTTGACGTTGGCCCAGGCATTCATCTGGTAGATCGCCAGGAACAACAGCGTGGCCGCCGGGATGATCGTCCAGACGACCTCCAGGGTGTGGCTGCCCTGAATGTAGGTGGCGGTCTCGTTGCCGCGGGCCGCCGAGTCGTACTTCCACATGAACCAGAACAGGAGCACTTCGGTGGCGATAAAGACCACGCCGGTGAGCGCCAGGATGAAGTAGAAGAGCGAATCGATCTCCCGGCCATGCTCCGAGACATCTTCCGGAAGCCAGACGTCGATCGATGGCGCGACCGCGAAGGTCGCGACCCCCAGCACCGGCACCGCCAGAAACAGCAGGGCCCAGAAGATTCCCGCAGCACGCTTCATCGGTCAGTCCTCCTGCGTTGCGACAAGCCTGCCGGCCGGGCCCGGCTGGGCGGCCACCGAGCGGTCGGCCCCCAGTTCACCATCGAAGCCATAGGGCAGGGAGCGGATGTAGTTCACGATGTGCCAGATATCTTCGGGATCGACGGTGCCCTTGGCGGCTGGCATGGGCGCTCCGTTGATCCCGGCATGAATCCGGTAGTAGAGATCGAGCGGACGACGGCCGCCGCGGTAGATACCCTGGCGGAGATTCCGGGGCGGAATCGTCCGGGGCGTGAGCGCGTCACCGGCCAGCACCCGCTCAAACTCGGCAACCCACTGCCGCTCCTCGGGCTCGAGGTCGCCCTCCTTGAGCGAGGCGAGTTTGGCCTCGATCTTGTAGACGTTCTTGCTCCAGTCGTCGTAATCGTTGGCCTGGCCGTCTCCAAGAGCCGTGACGCCGTGGCACTTGACGCAGTTGGCCTTGTCGCCGTGGAAGAGCTCGCGGCCCTTGGCGATCGAGGCCGCCAGGTCGATGTCCTCGGGCATCTCGGGCACCTCGATCTCCTGGTCCTCGGCCGAGGCCCACTTGTCGGCGATCGGCTCGAGAATCTCCTCGACGAGGAACTCTCGCGACTCGGGCAGTTTGCCCTCATCCTCCTCGTCGAGTTCGAAGTAGTACCGCATCAGCGCGAGTTCTGTTTCACCGCGGATGCTCAGGTACTTGACGTACTCGACCAGGGCGTCGATCTGAACCGGGCTGAGCAGGGCAAATGACGGCATCGAACTGCCGGCCAGCCCCTCGTGGAGAACCCGGTAAAGATCGGCATGGGTCGGCTTGCTCGACCGCTCGGTGCTCTTGAACTTGAAGACCCCCGGGCGGTAGTCCCGCGGATACGGGTTGAGAAACGCCGCGGTGGGACCCATGCCGTCGCCGGTAATCCCGTGACAGTGGACGCAATGCTCACGGTAGAGGCCATTCTTGCGGCCCACGATGTCGCTGCGAACCGGGCCGGCTGCCAGCACGAGCTTGGCCTGGTCGAGCCCGGCCTCCGGGAGGCAGTAGGGCTTGTCGGGCGTGCCGAACATCGCCTTGAGGATCGTGGCCACCTGCGTTTCCTGGGCCGGCGTCAGCGCTTGTTCGGCCGAGATCGAATCCTTCTCCGCGGATGGCGCAACGGCCTCGACCATATTGAGCCGGAAGGAGGCCGGGGGCGTCGGCCCGCAGCCCGTCGAGAGAGGCAACAGGAACAAGAGAGCCAGCAGCGGAAGGCGGGGCATCGTGTTCATGGCATTCGGTAGGAGTGACCTAAAAAAGTTTGGCAACGTGGTGACGGCGAACTAGCCCCCCAGGGCGGCGGCAGGCACCTCGAGGGTGCCCAGATCCTTGACCTGGTCGGGCTCGAGCGTGACCTCGAACCTCCCCTTGCTCGACCAGTTGAGGTCTGGCTTGTCGAGCCCCAGACCGCCATTGGGCCCCAGGGAGCGAGCATGCCAGACCTGGAACTCCAGCGGCTCGCCGGCGGGCAGATCGGGAATGGCGAACGTGCCGTCGGCCGCCGACACGGCGACATACCCGTCTTCACGGAAGACGGCGTAGGCCTTCATCCAGGGATGGATGTTGCAGGTAACCGAGACAGGCATGTTGGTTTCCCGGGCGGGCGTGTAGATCGTGCTGTCGCCGGCGGGGATCAACTGGTTGAAACTCGATCCCGAGATGTTTGTGTTGTGTCCGATCGGATCGCTGTTACGGACGTCTACCGCCTGGCCGACTCGGGCGGCGAAAACGGGCGAGAGAAACTCGCAGTTTTTCTGGTCGAAGACGACCTGCTCGGCCGGAACAGGATTCTTCACCCGCCTCGCCTTGCGGACGAAGATCACGACATCGGCCAGACCGTTGCTGCCCGAATCAACCCGCAGCGAGTTGTCGTAGAGTTTCATCCCGTCCTTCGAGCAGACTTCGGTATCTTTGTCGGCCACCAAGACCGCCCGCTCGCCCGGGGTTCCGACGAACACGAAGCGACCCGCGAGCCCACCCCAGCCGGTGCCGGTCGCAGCCTCTTCCTCGCCAGCACCATCCGTTTCTCCGGACGCCAAGGCCGCCCGCAAGGCAGCCGCGGCCGTGCCGTCCGGAAGCGGGCCTGTCACCCGAGCGGGACCGCACCCCATCACGAAGACCGCCAGCAGGCCGGCAGCAATGAACGAAGGCCGAGGATTGAAGGTCATGCAAACACCTGGCATCAACTGCGGGTTCACTGAAACAAACCGGCGTCGAGGACGATCTCACCGAGGTCGTTGTCGCCCGGCTTGATCTCGAGTTTCATCCGACCGCGGCGGGCCTTTTCCTTCTTGCCGTCGATTGTCATCTCGCCGATGTAACCGGCCTTCTCGTGCCAGAACTGGAGTTGCAGTTCCTCAGCCGGAAGATCGGCGATCTCAAAACTGCCATCCAGGCTCGAGACGGCCGCGTAGGGATTGTCGCGGACCACGATCCAGCCCTTCATCCAAGGGTGGATGTTGCAGGTCACCTGGGAGGGAACTGCCTCATCCGAACTGAACGTCGTGGTGACTTCCCCGCCGGCCGGAATCAGGTTGTTCGACGGCGGATTCTTCACGGTGGAGATGTTGCTGTTGTGCCCGACCGGATCGGAGTTCTTGATGACCAGTTC
>CALGAS010000083.1 GCA_937959175.1 uncultured bacterium
CAGTTTGATCTCGGGCAGTTTGATCTCGGGGATCGCGGCGGAGCCATCCTCTTCGCCATCGCCGCCGAGTGTATCGCCCGAGTGGGACTCCGCCAGCGAACGAGCAGCGGCTGGCCGCAACACGCCAATTTTTCGGCGTGTGCCTTGCCTAGTTGTTGCTGAAGTCGAGTTGCTTGCCGGACTTCAGCCCGAGCGGGTTCTTCACGAACCGCTGGCGGCAGGCGTCGCAGAGATCGAACCGCATCGCACGGGAGACCGCATCGGCGGCCAGCCGTGGGTCATCACAGTCTTCAAGTTGCTCGAGGAGTTCCTGCATCTCCTCGAGATGATCGGCCTCGTCACCGAAGTCGTCGCTGTCGGAACACCCGCAGGCCTCGTCGTCGACCGCCGGAAAGACTTCGATCTTGACGACGTGGCGGACGTCTGCATGGGGATGAATGGGCCGCTTGCAGACGTCGCACGAATAATGAAGCATCGGTGTCTCCCGACCGGTTGACGCGTGAGGGCGGCGGTCGCACCGGACCGCTCACAAATCCCTCACAACCAGTGTGACGGCCGGTCGCATCCATGGCAAGTCGGCAGCCGATCGCCGACCCGGTCGCGGCCGGTCCGGCTGCTTGGCGGCTCTCCGCTGCTGCCGCTACACTCGAGGAAGTTTTTTGAGAGGGTTCTGAAACGGAGTCCTTCGTCCGTGACCGCGATCGCCGCCCAATCCCACTCGCTCGGCCTCAGCGTCTTGGTGCTGAACCGGTCGTTTGTGGCCGTGCACATCACCAATGTGCGGCGGGCGATCGCCCTTCTGTTCCGCGAACTCGCCGAGGTCGTGCACGTTGAAGACGGCCACTATGGGGCTTATTCGTTCGAGTCGTGGCGGGAGCTCTCCGAAATGGAAGCGGCGCTCGGTGAGGGGCGGGAGCACGACTGGATTCGGGGGGTCGGCTTTCAGTTGCGAGCTCCCCGGGTGATCCGGCTGATGGAGTGCGACCGGGGCCCGCGGCAGGGCCTGCGGTTCAATCGCCGCAATGTCTTCGCCCGCGATGGCAATCGCTGCCAGTACTGCGGCCGCAACTACCCGACCAGCGAACTCTCCCTCGACCATGTGATGCCCCGCAGCCGGGGCGGCGACACGAGCTGGGAGAACATCGTCTGCGCCTGCGTCGCCTGCAATGTCCGCAAGGGGGGCCGCACGCCCCAGGAAGCCCGGATGCAACTCATCCGCCAGCCGGTCAAGCCGAAACGAAGCCCCCTCCTGGCGATCAAACTCGGCAATCCCAAGTACGCCAGTTGGAAGAGTTTCGTCGACCGGGCCTATTGGACGGTCGACCTGCAGTAGGCGGTCGTCCACCGAAGACTGCCCGCAGGCCGAGACCCCGAGCCTCGCCCGCTAGTCGCAGAGCGGGTCTTTCTTCTCGGTGATCACGGGAAGTTGTGGAGCCATCTCGGCGTTGAGCTCGGTGAAGTCCTTCCACTCGGCCGGCAGGTTGTCTTCGTGGAAGATCGCTTCCACGGGACACTCCGGCACGCAGGCCTCGCAGTCGATGCACTCATCGGGATGGATGTAGACCATCTGATCGCCCTCGTAGAAGCACTCCACGGGGCAGACCACCACGCAGTCGGTGTACTTGCAGGCGAAACAGGGTTCGGCGACGACGTGCGTCATGACCAAAGGACTCCTGGGGAGAGACGACTTTTCGAGGCTGCATCCGTCAGGATTCAGCCGATGGCTCCCTGCCGGCATTCCGTCCGGCAGACTTCCACCGCGCGGCATCCTAGGGAGGCCGGGATACGGTGTCAACGATCCTGGCATCGGCAGAATCGAGCGGTTTCGTGAGTCGGTCTGGCCTGGCTTGGTGCCCCCCGGGGGGGATTCGTATCATTGAGGTGAAATGTCCGGTTTTTCGGCCAAGACCGGCCACCTGCCGCGGGGAAAAGTTTCTGTGCCAGCGCCTTCGCCCACCGCCGGCTCCGGCCAGCTGCCGGCCGACCGGGAGTTGATCGACGCCTGCCTGGCGACCGCCCCGGGCAGCTGGGAGGCGTTCTTGGAACGCTTCGGCGGGCTCTTTGCGCATGTCGCCGACCGGACCGCTCGCCACCGGCGGACACCCCTGGCAGCCGGCGACCGCGAAGATCTGGTGGCCGAGATCATGCTCGAGTGCCTCCGCAACAAGGCCGCCGTGCTGCGGTCGTACGCAGGTCATGCCAGCCTGGCGACCTATCTGACGGTGATCGCCCGACGGGTCACCGTCCGCCACCTCGTTCGAGACTTCGATGCCTTCCGGCTTCCGATCACCGAGGAGCCGGCGGCGGCGGCGTTGCCGCAGCGGTTCGAAGACCGCGAGGTCATCGAGGCGCTGCTCGAGCGGCTCGATACGGCCGAGGCGCGGCTGGTGCGGCTCCACCACCTCGAGGCCCGCAGTTACAGCGAGATCAGCCGGCTCACCGGCCTGCCGCTGGGCTCGATCGGCCCGGCGCTGTCGAAGGCTCGCGAGAAGATGCGAGCAATGATGGAAGCCCCGAAGGCGAGCTGACCGGCAGCTATTTGGGCGGTGGCCCGATGACCACCGACGGATCGGCCAGGTCGACCGGCTCGTAGCCCGGGTAGGCCGGCATCTGCCAGAGCTGCCCGGGATCGGGGCTCGGTCCGTTGACTGTGATCGAAGCAAGTTCGAGCTTGAAGTCGACCCCGGAGGCGGGCCAGGAAATCTCGATCAGCCGCGGGAGGGCGGCCCCCGACGCCGGATCGACCCGATAGCGGGAGGTCCGGATGCTCGCCAGCCGTTCACCGGCGGGCGTGAAGAGGTGCTGCTCGGCCACCAGGCCGGTGGTGCCGTCGAGGATGGTCGTCTTGAGGATTTCGTCGCCGCCGGCGTTGAGCCGGCTGCGAATCTCGAGACGTCCGTCGGGGAGCAGGTGAGGGCCGTCGTGGTAGTCGTCAGGTCGGAAGTTCACCAGGCCGAGCAGCTCGGGCATCCAGTCGGCTCGGATCGGCAGCAGCCGGCGGGCCTGCGACTGGGCGTATTGGTCGTGGCGGCAGAAGGCGGTGATCGGGGGCTCGTGTTGCCGCAGCCAGATCCAGAAGAGGTCGTCGTTGCTGCCGATGTCGAGTTCCGGGCCCGTCAGCGACGTCTGGGCCTGGAGCCGGAACCGCCGGGGGGGCTCGCACGCCAGGCGGGCCGAGAGCCGCGGGACGCCCGGCACCACCAGCACCGCCTGCGGCGCCATCACGCTGCGAACCCGCTGGGTGTTGTCGTGGACCGCCGCCAGCACCTGCTCGAGCGACGCCTGGGGCGGCAACGCACGGGGCAGCGGCATGGTGCCCACCTGATAGCCCCGCAGGACGTTGGGGCACGATGCGCCGCTCGAGGCGGCCGCCCCGACCACCAGCAGGAGCGTCAGCCAGCGAGATCCGGTGGCGGGCGGGAACGTCTCGGTCATGCCGCCTCCCCGGACCAGAGCAGGGCGGTCAGCCGGGCCGCCACGTCGGGATCGGCCGCCATGTCAGGCGGAACCGGCTGGACGCGATAGTCGCGATCACGCCGCCGGCAGACGAAGACGATGTCGTCGGAATCACCGGCGGTCTCGGCGGGGGGAGCCTCGATCCGGAGAGCTCGACGCCGGACCAGCTGCAGTGCCAGCAGATACCGCACCGCGGCGTCGGCGGGGCTGACCTCGAGGGCCTCGAGCGCATCGAGCAGGGCGTCGATCGGCGCCAGGACCGGCCCGCTCTCGGCCGTCTCAGGCTGCCGTGATCGCCACCAGGCCACGGCCTCGGCAGGCGGCCCCTTCCAGGCGTCGATCGCCACGTCGACCCGCTCGAGCCCCGCCTCGCCCCGCACCAGCATCGAGAAAAACTCCTCGCCGGCAGTGAAGCCCCGGCCCGTGCGGCTGCAGGCGGACTGCGGGCGGTGGAGCTTGTAGTCCATCGGCAGGGCGATCCCCGGGGAGGCGACACACGGCAGTCTGACGGCAGGCCGCAGGGCGGTCCGGTGCCACCAACGTTGGCCAGAACACTAGAGATCGCCGGCGACCGCCACAAGCCGCGTCAGCCGTGGGCAGCCCCTCAGCCGCCCTGCGACTGCGGGGGGGAGGCAGGATGGGAGACGCTGGCAAGGATCAGGTCGACCACATCCTCGATCCCGCTGCCGTCGTGCGTGCCGACCACCCGGTCCGCGGCCGCCTGCAGCGCCGGCCGGGCGTTGCCCATGGCGATGCCCAGCCCCGCTGCCCGAACCATCGGCAGGTCGTTGACGTCATCACCGACCGCACAGATCTCCTCGGCCGCGATCCCCCAGCCCGCGGCCACCGACATAACGCCGCTCCACTTGTCGAAGCCGGCCGGGGCAATCTCGCAGAGCCACTCGGAATACCGCGGGCTGAGAATCGTGTGGAGGGCGAGCTCTCCGGGAAACGTGTCGGCCAGCCGGGCCTCGAGGGCTGCCATCGCCTCTCCGCTGCCCATCGCGAAGCTGGCAAAGGCATCCGCCGGCGGCTGGTGATGGAGGTCGGGCTCGACCCGGGCGACGTCGCGATTGCGGGCCAGGTAGGCCGCAAAGCCGCGGCCTGCCCCCGCCTCGGCCGCTTCGGCGGCAGCCAGGCTGCGACAGTGGAAGTCGAAGCCGGCGTCGAAACTGTCGCTGTAGACGACCGGCTCGTGCCCCATGCCGACGACGATCCCGAGCACCTCCGGCAGGATGCCCGGCCGGAAGGCCGCCCGCTCGAGCGTGGCATGGTCTCCCGGCCGTTTCACCAGCGCGCCCGAGGCGGTAACCAGCGGCTCGACGATCGCCAGCTGCTCGGCCACCGGCAGCGCGTCGCGGTAGCGACGTCCGGTGGCCAGCATCACCCGCACGCCCGCTGCTCGAGCCCGGTCGATGGCCCGGCGGGTAGTCTCGGCCACCTGGTGGCGGCTGTTGGTGACGGTGCCGTCGACATCGAGGACAAGCAGCCGGATCCTTCCGGAAGACGATGCGGAATCCATACCCGTATGGTACACCTCCGAGCGTGACTTCTTCAGCGGCCAGCCCCGACCAGCCTCCCTACCGGGCGATCGCCCGCGTCGGCGACATCCCGGCCGGCGAGGGCCGCACCTACGAGGTCGCTGGCCGTCTCGTCGCGGTATTCTTCGACGGGCAGGGCTATCACGCCCTCGACGATCTCTGCCCCCACATGGGCGCGTCGCTGGGCAGCGGGCCCCTCGTCGACGGCGTCGTCACCTGCCCCTGGCACGCCTGGCGGTTCCGGGCCTGCGACGGGGCCTGGTGCGACAACGAGAAGCTCAAAGTCGAGGTTTTTCCCGTCCGTGTCGTCGACGACGCGATCGAAGTGGCCGTGCCGGCGGCCGGCGGGTGAGCGACGGTGATCGGGAGCCAGGAAGCCGCAGCGGCCCGCCGTCCCCCGGGGAGCGTGAAAAGCCACCAGGGGTCGTTCGGTGGTGATCGCGGATTGGGCGTTTGGGTGGTGAAGAGTTGCGCGGGCTTCCGGGGACTGGGATGGCCCAACGGCCCGCCGTCCCCCCGGCTCGCGCCGGGGGGCTTCTATG
>CALGAS010000084.1 GCA_937959175.1 uncultured bacterium
CGAAAAAAATGGTGACGAATCGGCGGGATCCCGTGACGAATGGGCGGGCGGAAGCGGTCAACGCACGGTTTCTTCGACCGTGTCTCCCGCGGGATGAACCGCTCCCGGGAGGCCGCAGGAGTCCGCACCAAGCGACGGCAAATGCCAGGCAGGATGTCTTGTCCAAGGGGACTGGCTGTCTGCGGGTCCTTGGCAGGTGGGTGCTGTACGGTGTACGCTTGTGCTCATGGTCACTCTTGCCGAGATCGAATCTGCCGCCGCGGGACTCTCGCCTGCCGAGAAGCAAGAACTGATGCTCTTTTTGGCGTCGCGACTCCGGGCCGAGGGCGCCCCACTACCCGAACCACGAACGTTCACGCCCGATGAGATTGCCGGCTGGATCGCGGAAGACGAGGCGGACATGCGGCGGCTTCGAGCGCGGCCGTGAGGCTGTTTCTCGACTCGAGCGTGCTGATCGCTGCGGCCGTGTCGGCGGAGGGTGCCTCCCGGGAACTCTTTCATCGGGCATCGACGCGGGACTGGCGTTTGATCACAACGCCGTACGCGGTTGACGAAGTCAACAGGAATCTGGCGGGCTTCACCGCTCCGGTCACGGTCGCGTGGCTGCGGCTGCGATCTCGACTCGATCTGGTCGATGATGTATTGACGATCGACAAGCCGGCCGTGTTTCCCGTGAACAAGGACCGGCCGATCCTGTTTAGTGCCCTGGCGACGGCTGACGTCCTGTTGACTCTCGATCGTGCCGATTTTGGCCGCCTGCTCGGCACTCGTTTCTACGGACTCGCGATCATGACGCCCGGAACGTGGCTCGTGCAGGAGGCCGAAGCTGGCCGCGAGGGCGCCCCCTGAGTAGATAAGGATCGAGACGAGTGGTGTAGCCAGTGCGACACCATGCGAAGAAAGCTCCCCGAGTAGGACTCGAACCTACAACCTACCGGTTAACAGCCGGCCGCTCTACCATTGAGCTATCGGGGATCAACAAGTTCCAAGAATAGCGTTCCAGGAGCCCTGATGCGAGAGAGTGGGTTTGCCTGCGGACTCGCTTGGCAGGCCGGATTCTGGCAGGCCGGGCCGGTGGCGAACGGCCGACTGGTTCCACGGGTTTGCCGGCGGCCTTCAGCCAGGCTGGTCGCCGGCCGATTGCTCGGAGGCCGGCGGCTCTCCCCGCCGCTTCTCGAGGAGGACGCTATTGCCCTTGGCGTTGTACTCGATCCGGGTCATGAACGACCGCATCAGCATCACGCCTCGGCCGCTGGGTGACTCGAGCCTCTCTTCCAGGGTGCAGTCAGGCACGGTTTCGGGATCGAAGCCCTCTCCCTCGTCGGTCACCTCCAAGCGGACGACGTCAGGGCTCACGTGGCATTCAACGCGAACCCGCTTGGCCGGATCGAGCCGGTTGCCATGCACGACCGCATTGACGAGCGCCTCTTCGGCCGCCAGGTGGATTGCAAAAATCTCGTCGGACGGCCAGCCGTGGGTGCCGAGTTGGGCGAGCAGTTCATCGGTGACCAGCCGGCTGGCGCCCCGCTCGCTCGGCAAATCGATCGATTGCTGCCACGCTGCTGCCGGGGGTTGCTCCGCCATGCCGTCCACTCCGCGTTCGGCCTCGTTGCCGGCTCCTCCGGGATCGACCGGTCGATACCCGGGTATCTCGTCAAAAAGCAGCGAGGCCCTCGGCCAGGTCGCTGCGGATGTCGAAGACCTTGTTGAGCTTCGTCACCTGGAAGACCTCCAGGATACCAGGGGCGATCCCGCACATTTTGAGGCGGCCTTTGGCCGTCTTTACCTTCCGGTCGAAGGTGATCAACTTGCCCAGGGCGGCACTCGACAGAAACTCAACACCGTCGAAATCGAGGAGAATCGCCTTGCGATTGTCGAGCTCGACGAGGGCAAAGAGTTCCGTACCAAGTTCCTGGATCGCCGCTTCGTCGAGGATCTTCGCGTCCTGAAACCGAACGACCGAGACGTCGCCCGTCTTCGATACGTCGATCCGCTGATGGGTAGCCATCGCCTCCCTTTCTCGTCCGGCCGACCGATGGGCCTGCCATCAGCCGGTGACTGGCCGGAAATGCCGACAAAACCTGAACCTTACCCGTTTCGGCTGCCGCCTGCCACGGGCGGGAGGCCGGCCGCTGGTTCGTGCCCAGCTCTGCCAATCTGGCAGCGAGGTCACCTGGCTGCGTGCGGTTGCCGCATGCCAGGCGACACCGAAAATGAACCGGGAAACGCGACAATTTGGCCTTTCACGAGCCACACTGGGCCCGTGCCGCGGTTCTGGCGCGCGACTTGCTCTTAGGCAGGTACCGATCCCTTCGTGGGCCGGTCGCGGCAGGTCGCTCCCCGGAGCGTGTTTTTGGCACGACGGCGGAAGCGATCCGGGGCCGCCCGATCGAGCGAAGGATTCGCGAGCTTCCCATCCGTCCTTTTTTCAGATTCCCAGCAGAGGCCACGACGAGCATGACAGCGACTGCCACTAAGCCCGCCCGCAAGAAGTCGACCCTCATCCCCCTCGGCGACCGCGTGGTCGTGGAGCGGGAGGAGAGCGAGCAGAAGACGTCCGGCGGGATCCTCCTGCCCGATTCCGCCAAGGACAAGCCTGCCCGCGGCACCGTCGTCAGCGTCGGCGAGGGGAAGTGCGACGACAAGGGTGTCCGGCACCAGCTGCAGGTCAAGCCCGGCGACCGGGTGATCTTCACGAGCTACGCCGGCGAGGCTTTCAAGGTCGGCGACGAGGAGCTCCTCCTGATGCGGGAAGACGACATCCTCGCCATTCTCGACTGACCAGCGACGCAATTTAATTTCGAAACCTGACCAACCACGACCAACCAGCCACTCAGGAGAAAACGACCCATGTCCAAGATGATGGCATTCGATCAGGAGGCCCGCGAGGCGATGCGACGGGGTGTTTCCAAGCTCGCCCGCGCCGTCAAGGTGACCCTCGGCCCCAAGGGCCGCAACGTGATCCTCCAGAAGAGTTTCGGCTCTCCGACGGTCACCAAAGATGGCGTCACCGTCGCCAAGGAAATCGACCTCGAGGATGTTTATGAGAACATGGGTGCCCGGATGGTCCGCGAGGTCGCCAGCAAGACCAGCGACGTCGCCGGCGACGGCACGACGACCGCGACGGTGCTCGCCGAGGCCGTCTTCAACGAGGGCCTTCGGGCGGTTGTCTCGGGTGTCAATCCCGTCCAGATGAAGAGCGGCATCGAGAAGGCCGTCGCCGACATCACGGGCAAGCTCCGAGAGATGTCGATTCCGGTCAAGGGCAAGAAGGAGATGGCCCAGGTCGCCTCGATCGCCGCCAACAACGACGCCGAGATCGGTGATCTCTTGGCCGAAGCGATGGACAAGGTCGGCAAGGACGGCGTGATCACCGTCGACGAGGGCAAGAGCCTCAAGACGGAGATCGAGTTCGTCGAGGGAATGCAGTTCGACCGGGGCTATCTGTCGCCCTACTTCGTGACCGATCCCCAGCAGATGCAGTGCGTCCTCGAGGACTGCTACATCCTGGTCTTCGAGAAGAAGATCTCGACGGTCAAGGACATCGTGCCGCTGCTCGAGGCGGTCGTGAACTCCGGCAAGCCGCTCTTGATCGTCTCCGAGGAGGTCGACGGCGAGGCGCTGGCCACGCTGGTGATCAACCGGCTGCGGGGCACCTTCCAGGTTTCGGCCGTCAAGGCACCCGGCTACGGCGATCGCCGCAAGGCGATGCTCGAGGACATCGCGATCCTGACCGGGGCGACGCCGGTCTTCGAGAACCTCGGGATGAAACTCGAGAATCTCGGGCTGGCCGAACTTGGCCGGGCCAAGAAGGTGATCATCGACAAGGACAACACGACGATCATCGAGGGGGCCGGCAAGGCCGCCGACATCAAGGCCCGGATCGAACAGATCCGCCGCGAGATCGAGAACTCGACGAGCGACTACGATCGCGAAAAGCTCGAGGAGCGGCTGGCCAAGCTCTCCGGGGGAGTCGCCAAGATCAACGTCGGGGCGGCCACTGAGAGCGAGATGAAGGAGAAGAAGGCCCGCGTCGAAGACGCCCTGCATGCCACGCGGGCGGCCGTCGAGGAGGGAATTCTTCCCGGTGGCGGTGTCGCCCTCCTGCGGGCCTGCTCGCAGCTGAAGCCCAAGGGCCTCAGCGACGACGAGACGGTGGGGTATCAGATCGTGATGCGGGCCTCCCGGGCCCCGCTCTCGATGATCGCCTCCAACGCCGGCCAGGACGGCTCGATCGTCTGCGAGAAGGTACTCGAGGCCACCGGCAACAACGGCTACAACGCCGCGACCGGTGCCTATGAAGACCTCGTCAAGGCAGGCGTCATCGACCCGGCCAAGGTGACGCGGACGGCGCTCCAAAACGCCACCAGCGTCTCCACGCTCCTCCTGACCAGCGATGCCCTGATCGCCGAGAAGCCGAAGGAGGCCAAGGCCAAGGGCGGGGCAGGCCACGGCGGCGACTACGACATGTATTGAGCCGCCGCCCGCCGGGACACCCGGCAGGTGCGTGAATCAGCGATCGGGGCGGCCTGCGGGCCGCCCCGATTTTTTTTGCGGAGGCAGCGTGAGCGAGTCGAGCGGCACGAACCCGTCGCTCCCGGGAGGCGTGGCTGTCGGTGGTCCGCAGGATGGTCGGCCCAGCCGGCGAATCAGCGACCAGGCCAGCCAGGCTCCGGTGAGCACGGCCACAGTGATGGCGATCAGGTCCTGCATGTCGCCCAAATCCGCCTTACAAGCCTAGCCACGTTCCCAGTTGGTAGGTGGCGAAGGCTCCCAGCCAGGCCAGGACCGTCATGTAGGTGAAGGTGACCACCGGCCAGACCCAGGAGCCCGTCTCCCGGCCGATCACCACCAGGGTGCTGGCACACTGGGCACACAGCGCGAAAAACACCATGATCGAGAGGGCGACCGGAAGCGTGAAAACCGGCCGGCCGGTTCCGTCCCAGCGAGCCGCCTTGAGCCGCCGCTCGAGGGCGGTTCCCTCGGCCTCCTCGGCCGGCAGGTTGTAGAGCACCGCCAGCGTGCCGAGGACCACTTCGCGGGCGGGGAAGCTCGCGATCGCCGCGCAGCCGATTCGCCAGTCCCAGCCGAGCGGCCGTACCAGCGGCTCCACGAATCGGCCGGCCTTCCCGAGGAGGCTGCCCCGCTGAATGGCAGCCAGACGGGCCGCTGCCCGGCCCTCTGGCGTCTCGAGCGACGCGGCTTCCGCGGAGAGTTCGGCCCGTTCGGCCGGCGGCAGGGCCGCGTCGGTGAGCTGGTCGGCAAGCTGTGTCTGCTGCGTTTCGATGTCGGCCTCGATCCTCGCTTCGTTGCGGGGATAGTTGGAGAGGGCCCAGACGACGACGCTCACCGCCAGGATCAGCGTCCCGGCGTTTTGGAGAAACGACCAGACCGCCTCCCGGGCCCGCTCGAGCACCACCGCCGCCTGCGGCCACCGCCAGGAGGGAAGTTCCATCACGAAGGGCTGCGGCGGCCCTCGGAAGAACGTCCGAGACAGCAGCCAGGCCACCGCCGCCGCCACGACCACCCCCAGGCCGTACATCCCGGTGAGCACCACCGCCGGCAGCCGCAGCCAGGCGAACCCGACGGCAACATCGGGCACGAAGGCGCCGGTCAAGAGCAGGTAGACCGGCAGGCGGGCCGAGCAGCTCATCAGGGGCGCCACCAGGATCGTCAGCAGCCTGTCGCGGCGATTTTCGATCGTGCGGGCCGCCATGATCCCGGGGATCGCGCAGGCGAAACTCGAGAGCAGCGGAATGAACGATTTGCCGCTCAGGCCGACCCCGACGAGCAGCCGGTCCATCAGATAGGCCGCCCGGGCGAGATAGCCGCAGCCCTCGAGCACCGCAATCAGCAGGAACAACAGCGCGATCTGCGGCACGAACACCACCACCCCGCCGATCCCCGCCAGGACGCCATCGACCACGAGATCCCGGATCGCCCCGGGCGGCAGCAGGTTGGAAACCCTCGCCGAGAGCCATTCCATGCCGCCGGAGATCAGGTCCATCAGCGGCGCGGCCAGCCAGAAGATCGAACTGAACACCACCAGCATCACCGCTGCGAAGACGAGCGTGCCCCAGAGCTTGTGGGTCAGCAGCCGGTCGATCCGGTCCTCCGGCAGGGGCTTCGCGGCCGGTGCCCGGTGGACGACGCCGTCGAGAAGCCGCTCGATGAGGGCATAGCGGCGAATCGCATCGCGGGCCGCTGCCGGCCGCGAGTCGTCAGGGCCGGCCCCTTCCAGGCCAAGGGGAGCGGGTGGACCGGCCGCGGGGCCGGCCACGATGGCATCCCGCAGTTCGGCGAGCCCTTCGCCGCTGGGCGTCGCCAGGGCGATCACCGGGCAGCCGAGTCGCTTGGCGAGGAGGCCGGTATCGATCGCGGTGCCCCGCCGCCGGCCGACGTCGCAGAGCGTGAGGGCGACGACCAGCGGCAGGCCGAGTTCCGTAGCCTGGGTGGCGAGAAAGAGATTCCGCTCCAGATTGGTGGCGTCAGCCACCACCATCACCACTTCAGGCCGAGGAACGCCCGCCAGCCGCCCGTGCAGCACATCGACCGCCACCCGCTCGTCCGGTCCCTGCGGCGCGAGGCTGTACGTGCCCGGCAGATCGATCAGATCGATCGCCTGACCCCGGTGGCTGAAGCGGCCGATCTTTTCTTCGACCGTCACGCCCGGATAGTTGCCCACCCGCGTGGGAATCCCGGCCAGGGCCGAGAAGAGCGTGCTCTTGCCGGTATTGGGATTGCCGAGCAGGGCGACGGTGAGCCGGGCTGGGTCGGAGCCGCGGGCTGACTTGTCCATGCGGGTGGGGATCGGGCGGACGGTTCAGTCGGACGTGATCGCGACCCGGGCGGCCTCGGCCCGTCGAATGGAGAGCCGGTAGCCGCGAACCTGGATTTCCAACGGATCGCCAAACGGAGCACGGCCGAGCGCGCGGACGACCGCGCCGGGCGTGATCCCCATCTCCAAGAGCCTGATGGCCACGCTGTCGTTGCCGACAACATCAGCCACGCGAGCCGCGGCGGCGATGGGCAGGTCTTCGAGAGTGAGGGTCGCAAGAGCCATCGGCGTTCGTGGTCTGTCCGCAGAAATGGAATCGACAGGAAGGAGAGCAACTCGTCGCTAATGAGAATCGATCTCAGTTCTTCTGTGTAGTGTAGAACCGCGGCCTTCTCCAGGCAATGGATCCCTTTTGTTTCAGCGGAACTGGGGCGAAACTTCCCGCACCCATGCAGACCATCGCATCACGTCCCGCGACACGGTCCCCGCCTCCCGGGCTTTTCGTCACCGGAACCGACACTGACGTCGGCAAGACGGTGGCGGCGACGGCAATCGTCAGGTCACTCGTGGCCGGGGGCGGCACTGTCGGGGTCTACAAGCCGGTGGCCAGCGGTCTGGCGGTTCTCGACGAGCCGGGTGGCGACCCCCTGCTGCTCTGGGAGGCTGCCGGCCGACCGCGGTCACTCAGCGATGTCTGTCCGCAGCGATTCGCGGCGGCGATCGCCCCGCCGCGGGCGGCAGCCGCCGAAGGCGGGGCGGTGGATGAGTCGCTCCTCCGCACCGGGCTGACTGCCTGGGCTGGCTTCGATGTCGTCGTCGTTGAGGCCGCCGGAGGGCTCTTCTCGCCACTTGGAACGACGACGCTGGGGGTCGATCTGGCCCGTGATCTCGGCTTTCCGCTTGTTGTTGTCGACTCCGCCCGGCTCGGCACAATCGGCCGCACCCTGGCCACGGTGACTGCTGCCCGAGCGTCCGGGCTCTCGGTCGCTGCCTGCGTGCTCTCGCAGGTCGGGCCGGCCGGAGGGCCTTCGACCGATCCCGCCTCAGACGACCGCGTCGCCCGCGACAGCCTCACCGATCTCGACAGGCTGCTTTCTGGGATTCCGGTCACACTCCTGCCGCACGGCGGCGAATCCTTCACCCCGCCGATCGACTGGCAGGCCCTCGCTGCCGACCGAGCGAGAGCCGCATCGCCACCTCCCAGCTGCCCTCCGCATCCGGCGTGATGATCCAGTGCGGCATCACCACCACCGACTGGTGAACCAGTTCAAAGCCCCCCTCCGACTGGCTGACCGTCTGAATCGGAAACGTCCAGATGCCCGCCTGGCCGCCGTCGCTGGCCGGGGAGATCACCAGGGACACGCCGATGTCCAGCCAGCCGTCGACCAGTCGCAGCCCTCGAGCGTCGGGCAGGTCGAGGGTCGCGCCGAGGTCGCCGAGGTCGCCACCGTCGAGATCCTGAAACCGCCGACCCTCGGCAGCGGCCGGTAGGCCGGCGACGTTGAACTCGACGCCCAGGTGGCCGCGGTAGTCGGTCGGCATGCCCTCGATCCGGTAGGCGATCTCGAGCATCCCGGAGCCGGCCTCCAGACTAACCGTTTTGGAGAGCCGAAACGGCACTCCCCAGGCGTTGCCCGCCCGGGCGAGGAGGGCCTGCACCCGGCCGGGTTCCCGGTGGATGCTGGCCTCGTAGGGCCCGCTGGCAAAGTCGCCCCGCTCGGCCGCCTCGCCGGCCACGACCACCGCCGCCGTGGCATCGCAGTCCCAGAAGTGATCGACGAGGCTCTTGCGGCGGGTGACGTCATAGCGAACCATCCGCTCGAGGCCCTCCTGCTTGAAGACGGCTGCCTGGGAGGGGTCGACGATGCTGCGGGCCGCGCCCGGGCCGGCGAGCACCTGGGCGTGATAGGCCTCCGGCCGCCGATCGAGGGTGGCCAGGAGGTTGTGCCGCTGGTCCTTGAGATCGAGCTCGTAGAGCATGCCCCCGCGGGCGGGAGCGAGCCAGGCCTCGAGCCGGTCGTTGGCCAGGCGGATCTCGGTGTGGCCGTCGACGTCGTAGTCGGCGGCGGTCGCCTCGACCCACGAGCCCGTCCGCCCGGCGACGATATCGCAGGCGACGTCAGCCGAGATCAGTTCGCGGTAGATGGCGTTGCGGAGATGGGGCAGATAGATGCCGCCGAAGGCGCCATGCCAGTAGGCACAGTTGCACTGACCCCGATAGAGGGCCTGCTCGGCGGCGTGCAGGGCCTGGGCATCGCCGCCCCGCTGGCGAAGCGCCTCGAGCCGCTCGCTGACGGCCATCATCCGGGCATACATTTCGTTGGCTTCGGGATACCGCAGCCGAAAGTTCCGCCAGGAGCCCCCCCGCAGAAACCGCAGGATGTCGGCCAGCCGCGGGTCCTCCGCCGCCAGCTGGCGGGCCTCGATGCAGGCCAGCTGGGCCTCCGGGGGCAGGGCCCACTCGGTCATCTCGCGATAGGAGCACTCCGGCAGCCAGACCGTCCCGCCCGGCGGCAGCTCGTCGATCACCTCGGAGGGTAGGCTCATCGTGAGCCAGTCGCTGCTGGCCTCGACCATGGCGAAGAACTGCTCCAGCCAGCGGTGCTCAAAGCAGGTGGCGAAGGTATCGGGCCAGACGCCGAACTTCTCGCCATCGTCGCCGAAGACGGCCACAGCCCCGGGGCGGCGGGCTGCCAGGTCCCGGAGATGGTCAAGCGTGACCTCCGGCTCGGCGAAGGGAATGGTGTACCGCAGCCGCTCGCTGACCGGAAAGACCGCCAGTGTCTGTCCGTCCCCCTCGGTGAGCCAGTGGCGATCGAGCTGCTCCTCGCTCAGCCCGGCGGCCTTGAAATGGGAGTCGTCGAGGATCGTCCAGCGGACGCCCGCCGCGACGAGGTCTTTGGTCATGCCAGGATCCCAGACCCGCTCGGCCACCCACATCCCGGTGACCGGCGTGTCGAGCCGCCGCTCGAGCCAGGCCCGATACTGGCGGATCTGGCCGATCCGATCACGGGCCGGCAGCATCGCCAGGACGGGCTCCTGAAAGGCCCCGCCGACGATCTCCACCTGGCGGCGGGCGGCCAACGCCGCGAGCCGATCGAGATACTCGGGGTGATGGACGTCGAGCCACTCGGCCAGCGGGCCGCTGGTGTGCACGCCGATTCGAATCCCGGGATGCCGCTCGAGGAGTTCCAGCATCGGCTGGTAGGCGTCCCGCCAGGAAGCCTCGAACACATCGTCGAAGTTGCCCACCGGCTGGTGGTCGTGGATCACGAAAACGAGGCGGACGGCGGGCGACATGCCGGGATCCTGCAGGGGGAGGAGAGACCCCGAACGGGCCGCAATGCTCATCACGATTCTTGGCCACAAACCAGCCCGCGCCAAACGGCCCCGCTGGCAAAATCGGGCAGACTGCAAGTCTGCCCCCACGGGGGCTTGGGCGGTGCGTGTCGACCGTGGTGGCAGGTTTGCAACCTGCCACGATCGCGG
>CALGAS010000085.1 GCA_937959175.1 uncultured bacterium
ACCATGTTGAGCAGCTTGCGGACCGGCGCGCTCTCGGCCAGGGCTTCGACGCTCGTCAGGTCGGTCACGCCCTCCTTGCCGGCGGCCGCCGCAGCGGCGGCGAGCTCGTCATCCTGCTCGAGGTCGTCGACGAGCGATTCGACGCTGTCGGACTCCGAGGAGTAGTGCTTGTCGATCGCCTTCTCGATCTCGGCCTCGGTGGCGACGCAGACATGAATGTCGTAGCCGAGGAGCGTCCGCAGCTCGTCGGCAACCTGAATCTTCTGCGGCTCCGAGGAGGCGATGGTCAGCTGGTTGCCATCGAGCGAGAGCGGAACGACGCGGTAGAGCTGGGCCATCGGCTCGCTGATCAGGGAGAGCACCTCCGGGGAGATCTCCCGGTCGTAGAGAGAAACGAAGGTTGTGCCCCACTGCTCGGCCAGCGCCTCGCCAAGCTGGTCGTCGCTGTAGAAGCCGAGGCTGATTCCGACCCGCCCAAGCAGTTCGGCTCGCGAGGGCTGCTCCTCGAGCATCGTCTCGAGCTGCTGCTCGTCGATGAAGCCGAGGTCGATCAGGATTTGTCCGATTCGCTTCAGTGCCATGGGAAGATGCTACCGGTCTTGGTTTCTGGCGGCCCGGCGGGCCACTGTTTCATCGTCGTCAAAGAGCCCTTGCTTGGCGTTGCTGATTCGCTTCGACAGTTCATCGAAGTTTTGCGCCTTGGCGAGCACGTCTTCCTCGGTCACCTTCCGCTCGCTCCAGAGCCGGAAGAGATCGTCATCGAGCAGCCGCATGCCCTTCTTGGCACCCGTCTGGATGGCCGAGTTGATCCGGAAGGTCTTGTTTTCGCGAATCAGATTGCCGATGCCCGAATCGACCACCAAGACCTCGTAGGCGGCGCAGCGGCCGCCGCCGATCTTGGGGAGCAGCGTCTGTGAGAGGACACCGAGGATCGCGGTCGAGAGCTGGGTGCGGATCTGCTCCTGCTGATTGGTCGGGAAGGCATCGATGATCCGGTTGACCGTCCCCTGGGCCCCGGTCGTATGGAGGGTGCCGAAGACGACGTGGCCTGTTTCGGCCGCCGAGATGGCCGCCTCGATCGTCTCGAGGTCGCGAAGCTCACCGACGAGGATCACGTCCGGATCCTGCCGGAGGGCCCGCCGGAGCGCCTCGGAGAAGGAGGGCACGTCGGTGCCCACCTCCCGCTGGTTAACCGTGCTCTTCTTGGAGTAATGGTAGAACTCGATCGGGTCCTCGACCGTGATGATGTGGTGATCGAAGTTGTCGTTGAT
Source organism: uncultured bacterium (assembly GCA_937959175.1). GTDB lineage: Bacteria > Planctomycetota > Planctomycetia > Pirellulales > UBA1268 > QWPN01. The sequence goes on from CALGAS010000085.1 coordinate 1,272, forward strand.
GTAGTCGATCAGACCGGCCAGCGTGGTGCTTTTGCCCGACCCAGTCGGCCCGGTCACCAGGAACAAACCGCGGGGCCGGGTGACCAGCTTCTTGCAGACCTCGGGCACGCCCAGTTGCTCGGGCGTCAGCAGCTTGTTCGGGATTTGGCGGAGCACCATCGCGACCTGCTGCCGCTGCTTGAACACGCTGACGCGGAAGCGGGCCAGATCCTTGAAGGCAAAGCCGAAGTCGGCACCCCCCTTTTCGGCCAGTTCGGCCTGGCACCGCTCCGGGGTGATCGCCTTCATCAGAGCGTTGGTGTCGTCGCCGGTGAGCACCTTCGTTTTCTGGGGCCGCATCGCCCCGTCGATCCGAAACACCGGCGGCAAGCCGGTGGTGATGTGAATGTCGCTGACGCCGCCCTTGACCGCGGCCATCAGGAGTTTGTCGATTTGCACGGTGCCCGTAGCCGCCTCTGGCATCTCGAAATCCTCATCCGATCCCATCGGACCGCTCGCGGCGGGGGCGGATTGGTCGGTGAGTTCGAGTTCGAGCGATGCATCAGCCTGGTTGGAGGCCGATGGCCGCCCGCCGCCAGGTGGTGGCGGGGCGGCGACTCCTGCTGGTGC